>JBFJVR010000486.1:0-2376 GCA_041624095.1 Oleiphilaceae bacterium | reverse complement strand
GCATATTCTATCTGTCTACCTTAAAAAACGTACTCGAAGCACACGGGTACGCGATGAAAGGCTATACCGGGCAGCCAAGTGAGCTCACTGACCACCGCAAGCGCATCAGCTTAAGGACACTGCACCGAGTATTTTCGCAATCACTCTGCAATGCCCCTGCGGGATTAGGACTCGCCTATGGTAAACAGCTAAATCTGGTTGCGGCTGACGCCGTAGGCCAGTTGATCATGTCGTCCAATAATCTCGGCGAAGCTCTGCATGTCTTGCGCCGTTACCATACCTTGATGGCGCTCGCGCTCGATGTCGAACACACAAACGCTAATAAGGTAAGCTCGGTCTGTTTCCAAGGCCTCTATTCCAAGTCGGTTCCCTTGCAACTCCAATGGTTTGTAACTGAGGCCTTGTATGCCTGTATCTTGTTTCAAACACGCTGGTTAACGGGGCAAGACCTACACTACAGTCAAATCTGCCTACCCTATTCTCGCCCTGCGCATCACGGAATGTATGCCAACGCCTTCAACTGCCAGATCAACTACAATACGCGTGACCACGCACTGTATTTCGATAAACGCTATCTTTCTATTCCTCTGCTAAGTGCTAATAAAGAACTGTTCAGGATCAAAAAGAACCAATGTGAAGAGGCCTTGAAACGATGGCAAAATCGCTTTTCGATCATTGAAAGGGTCAACGCGATTTTAGTCGAAACCTACCCTTACTTCCCGACCCTCGATCAAGTCGCAGAGCGGCTCAATACCTCCAGAAGCTGCCTCTACCGCAAGCTGCAAATTAATCAGACCAGTTATCAATGCTTAATCAACGACTTTAAGCGCGAACAATCCATTAGCTTGCTCAAAGGCACCTTGATGACGGTGAGCGAAGTAGCTGAACGCTTGGGCTTTAGCGATGCATCAAGTTTTCGGCGCGCATTCAAAAGCTGGACAGGAATGCAACCATCAAGCATCCGGGAAAACAAAGACCAAGTAGCGACAAGCCAGGGTTAAACTGTTCGCGTGCGCGAAGCTGAGCACGGCAACTGCTTGGTCCCGAATAAGAGCAAGCGGCTGCCGTCAAACAGTAACATTGCTAAAACAAGCAATACCGGCCAGTTACCGTACTCGCTAAATAAAGAGAAATGTCGCTGCGCAGAAAAACTAGCCAGCATATTCTCGCGAGAATTCATTGCGGTACGCGCAACAATGCGCCCGGCAGGGTCGATCACTGCACTCACCCCACTGTTGGTTGCCCGTACCACCCATAAGCGATGCTCGATCGCACGCAATTGCGACAAGGCAAGATGTATTTCCGGCTCCTGTGAATCACCAAACCATGCATCATTGGCTAGGGTTACCAAAAAATCGGGCTGCCCCTCTTTAACCAAACTGTGAATGTAATCCGGGAGTACCATTTCGTAGCAGATAGGTACCGAGAAACGAAACTCTCCCAACTGGAAAGCGGGCTTGTCACGGCCTGCTATAAACTCCTGATGCTGAGGAAAAGCCGAAATCAATTCTGCCTCAAGCTTTGGCATAAAGGGAAATTCCGGGCGTGTTTCGGCAATAGGCAAGAGCATATTCTTGTCATATGACTGTGCAACTTTTCCGCTTTGATCCAACAAAAATACCGAATTTGACGAGACCTTTCTGCCCTCGAGCTGCCAAACCGAGGTCCCGCCAAATAACAGCGGAACATTGATGTCTTTGCGTATAAATTGCCCATCGATTGGCAAGGGGCGGCGCAATCCTTGCTCATAAGCGCTCTCGGGCCATATCAGCAAGTCAAGTTGATGCTCTTGCAGTAGGGTGCGACTTTGCAGTAAATGCGCTTCGTGACTGCGACCAGCCATGTACTCACTCGAACTCCTTTGCAGATTAGCCTGAACAGCTCCGACGCTTAGCACTTTGCTGTCTGTCGAAACCAAAGCATCGACGCGCTTCAGGCTCTGCAAACCATGGCTGAACGCAAGTACAAACAAGGCCATCACCATAGCTAACTTAAGTAAGCGTGAAGGTGTCGACACGGGTTTCTGAGTCAAAAAGCGATAGAGCAAACCATTGATGGTGACGACGAACAACGACATCAGCAAAGGCCCGCCCAAGCTAGATAGCTGAGCCAATTCCAAGCGGTGGATCAAGCCCGAACCAGCATAAGCAGGAAACAAATTAGCCTGCAAATACTCTAATAGAATCAGTGGCGCAACACCTGCTACCAGCTGGGAAAACCCTCGCGACTTTATTACACCGTAGGCGAGCCCATAAAGCGCGTAAGCAAATGCAAACCAAAGGCCTAAACACAACCACAAAAGCAGCCCCAAACCTGCCCTGTTTTCGATAAACCCCTCGTTCAAGGCGAGCAACCAGTGGGTTCCGCATAGAAAAG
>JBFJVR010000485.1:0-2378 GCA_041624095.1 Oleiphilaceae bacterium | reverse complement strand
GGGAATGAGGGACTTTATGGAAACCTTGCGCAGTAGCGGGATTCAGGGTGGCGGGAGCGCACCCTTATCACATCAGGACCGACAACTGTTCGCGAACCGTCTAGACCAATGGCTGGCACAACGCTAGGTACTTAAGGCTAATTATTTAAGGATAAGCGCTTTGGGCTACACCTGCGGCACGACGGCAGATAATAGTGCCATCACTTTCCCCATGCCTTCACCTAAGGCCTTATTGATGTCATCCATGGTAATTACCTCTGCGCTTAAACCAGCACACCAGTTTACGCTCAGCGCCAAACAGGCATAGTGTAAGCCGAGCTCCCGGGCAAGCGAAGCCTCGGGCATGCCCGTCATGCCAATCATATCGCAGCCATCCCTCTTATAGCGTTGAATCTCTGCGGCTGTTTCCAAGCGTGGCCCTTGAGTGGCACCGTAGGTACCTGTCTCCAGACAGGGCAAGCTTATTTCTTTAGCAGCTTGGATTAGCGCTTCGCGGAGTTCGGAGCTGTATGGATAAGTGAAATCGATATGCTCGAGCCTGGCATGGCTGCCATCAAAAATCGTGTGCTCGCGGCCATAGGTATAGTCGATAATTTGATCTGGAATCGCAATCGACGCAGGTACAAAGTCAGCGTGTATTCCGCCAACTGCGTTTACCGCGATAAGCTTGGAGGCGCCTGCTTCACGTAATGCAAACAGGTTCGCCCGGTAATTTACCTTGTGGGGCGGGAGCTGGTGAGGGTCTCCATGACGAGCGAGAAACAGTACTTCTCGTCCTGCAATTGTTCCGAATACCACTTGCCCGCTTGGCTCACCAAACGGAGTGTCGTACCAGCGAGACTCGCTTACCTCGAGCAAACCCAGTTTCGTTAAACCGGTTCCACCAATAATTGCTAACATGCCTGATCTCTCGTCAATATTTAAGATTTACTAGCCTGTGGCCCGCTTGCCGTATTCACTGCGAGGCCATCGGGAATATGCAGGGTTGATGTCGGGAACGCTACCTCCGCCCCTTCCTCTTCGATAATACGGAGTATTTTGAACAACACCTGTTGCTTTACTTCGTGATACTCAATCCAATTTGTGGTTTTGGTAAAAGTATAGATAAAAAAGTTTAGTGAGGACTCGGCAAAGGCATCGAAATTAACGATCAAAGTCTGCTCCGTGTCGAGATTGTCGTCGGCGATGAGCATGTCTTTGACTCGGCGAATAATATTTTCTACACGTGGGGCGTCGTCGTAACGCAAGCCAATGGTTTCGTAAATACGTCGATGGCTCATCCGCGACGGATTCTGAACCGATATGCTGGTAAATATCGAGTTGGGTACATACAGCGGCCGTTTATCAAAAGTACGAATAGTTGTTAAACGCCAGCCAATTTTTTCAACAACCCCTTCGATTTCTTTGTCGGGTGAACGCACCCAGTCGCCCACTTTGAAAGGCCGGTCGAGGTATACCATCAGCCCCCCAAAAAAGTTAGCCAACAGATCTTTCGCGGCAAAACCGACTGCGATACCGCCAATACCCCCAAATGCCAATACTCCGCTAATGCTGTAACCCATGGTCTGAAGAACTACCAACACGCCGGTAATTACTACCGAGGCCCTAAGCAGCTTGCCTATGGCTGATACCGTGGTTTCATCCATCGGCTCTTTCATCTTCTCGGGGCTAACGACGATTTTTTCTCCACCCGAAATAAATCTGACAACGAACCAGCACAGAACGAATATGACCCCGATCTTGCGCAAGGGTTCAGCTACGTCAAAAATATCCGAATACGCATGTAATTGGGCTATATATGCTGCCCAAGACAAACCAAACAACCAGATTGCAAACGAAGCCGGTGCCTTAGCTGCGTGCAGTAGCGTGTCATCCCAAAGGTTTCTGGTACGCGAAAACTGCTTTTCGATCCTATCGAATACCTTGTTAGAAAGGTAGCTCAGTAAGGCCGTGAGTAGCACGATAAGAAATATTTCGGTGGTATTGCGATACTCTACGTTGCTTAAACCCAAGCTTTCAAGAAACTGCCCTAAGGATTCCAGGTCCATGTATTACTTCTCCCCTTGAAGCGGAGTTAATTTACTTTCCAGCGCCGCGCTTACCCGACGCCACTTCTCCGACGCCAACAATGCGTCGCGGTTTATTGCTGCTGAGCGTTTTTTCATCCGCGCCAGACGCGGGTTTGCGTCTAGTTTCCTATCCGCAAAAAAGTCCAGCAATGCCTGCTTACCATTGGAGTCATTGCAAACCAGAATCATATCGCAACCGGCTTGAAGCGCTGCCCTCGCTCGCCCTGCATAGTCTCCGGCGACGCTTGCACCCTCCATAGAAAGGTCATCGGAAAAGATCACGCCGTCGAAGCCAAGCTGTTTTCGGAG
>JBFJVR010000484.1:0-2393 GCA_041624095.1 Oleiphilaceae bacterium | reverse complement strand
TGCTACAGAAGCGTCGAAAGCGGTAGAAGACAAGCTTGAAGCATCTCAAGTTGAGCAATTGGAGCACTACGCTGAACAATCCAGCAAAACCGTCAACAAGTTAATACAGCAGTTCGAAAGCATTAAGCAGGCCTCGGTTACCCTCCATAGCAGTTTCAATGACATCGGGAAGCACTTTAAGGAAATTATCGAGTATCTCGAAGACATTAATAAAATTAACTCACAAACCAACTTATTGGCGCTAAACGCGGCAATAGAAGCCGCGCGCGCGGGTGATGCCGGCCGTGGCTTTAGTGTGGTCGCAGACGAAGTTCGCGCTTTGTCGGTACGCACCGACGAGTTTAACGAAAAAATCGGCTCGAAAATTGCCGAAACAGAAACGTTGTTTCATCAGGCAGTCGACTCTATGGAAGATGCCACTCAGGCCGATGTCAGTGCGCTGCTTGAGGAGAAACAACAACTGGATGCTCAATGCCAAAAATTGCTGGCTTGCGAACCGGTAGACGAAGTCCCGCTGTCTCGGCTTGCTGAATTAAAAGATTTACTGCATGGTTTAAGCTCCGAAGCCTCTGCAGAGCACGGTGCCAATGCTGATCTATCACAACAGGCCTCGTCTAGCCTCAATGCTTTGACAAACATCGAGCACGACCTGAACGAATTGCTTGCCAACTACCAGCGTTTGTTTGAGGCTCAAGACCAGACTGACAAGCAAGAATTGAAAGACCAGTTAAGCAAGAAGCTCAACACACTCAATATGACTGACCTACCTAGCGCGTTCTGAGGCGCGCACGCAAACTTGATCACTTTCCAATCAATTAATGAATCGTAACCTCCAAAGCGTCGCATATTTTTACACCGTCGTTTAGTATAAGTGCTTCGATCAAGGGGTTGAAAAACACTCGTTTCCGTCACTTTTTCGCCGCTGCATTACTTGTGGTAGCCGCATTTTTAAACTCGGAAACGAACTAGGGAGATCAGACAGGCCAAACACTTTCGCTTCGTGTTGACACTAGGCCAGTCACTGATAAAAAATTACCGGGTCACAGCGACCCCCCTATATAGTCTTACTAGATGCTCAAACCAGTTTATCGTTCGCATACAGCGGCGATGCTAAGCCTGATTTTCGTCTGCCTGCTAATAGCAGCTTGCGGCAACGGCGGTTCTGCGTCCACTAAAAACGGCAAAGCCGTCAGCGGCTCGGCCATCAAGGGCCCATTGGATAGCGCAATCGTTAGCGCCTACGCCCTTTCACCCGATGCCCAGCCTTCATCCCTCGTCACCCAAACTCGGACTTCCTCAACAGGACATTTCACCTTAACCCTACCTGAAACCTGGCTCTCGGAAACGCTGTTGCTTGAACTAAGTGTCGATGCCAATAGCCGGATGAAATGTGATTTACTACCGGCATGCCGCTCGCCACTAAGCGGCTTGGACATTCCTTTTGGCGACACAATGCCTCTTCCCTCTGACTTTAAGCTCCTTGGCTTGGCCAGCGAACAGGTTAATGGCACATTTAAAGCCCATATCTCACCACTGAGCCATATTGTCGTGACGACCGCCATGAGTCTACCAGGCGGACTGAGCAACAGTAATATCAGCATTGTTGAAGAGTGGGTCAGCCAAACCTTTTCCTTATCTGCGTCACCTCTTGCTATCGCGACGTCCGACCTTACGCAGCTAATGCAGGCAAACAATCTTACTGCCGATGAACTGACCCAAGGCGTGTTTAGCGCTGTATTTTATGAACTCAGCATGCAAGCCGAGTGGCAAACCGATGCCGCGCTGCTGGATAACCTGCCCCTGGCAACGATATTCGAAGCGGCGGCGCAGCTTTCCGCGTCCTTGAGCCAGTTAAACAGCCCCTACGATACGGAACTGACATTACTGAGTGAAAACGCGACTAGCCAATATGAAGCCTTGCAAGCACAAGCACTGAGCATTGTATCCCAGCCAACTTCGGTCTCGGTTAATGAAAACCAAGCTATGGCTCTGCGCGTCGAAGCAAGCGGTGGTAACCCCATCTACTATCAATGGTACAAGGACGGGCAAGCTATACCCGGGGCCACGCAGGCAACTTATGCGTTGTCGCAAGCGGCTCTCAGCGATGCAGGTCTATATCACGCGAGAGTCTACGACGATGATACCAGCCTGCAGTCTACCAGCGCTCTGCTTACTGTAAATGAAGTCATCGCAGCGGTTGTTATCGACACCCATCCTCAAGCCATACAGTTAACAGAAGGTGAACCCTTCTTATTGTCTGTCGGTGCCAGCGGAGATGGCCCGTTCGACTATCAATGGCAGAAAGGCGGGTCATTGATCCCCGGTGCAACAAACGCCACATACAGCATTGCAGCAAGCACAAAATCAGATGCGGGTAGCTATCGAGTATTGGT
>JBFJVR010000483.1:0-2396 GCA_041624095.1 Oleiphilaceae bacterium | reverse complement strand
GGTATCCAAACCTTGATCGAAAACTTCCCTTATTATCAGCTGGATACCATTCCGGCAAAAATGTATCGAAGCAACGATGGGCCAATTGATACTTTTGGTGTATCGGCCACTTTTGTCAGTTCTGATCGATTATCGGATCATGCTGCTTACCACATTGTAAAAGCGGTGTTTGAAAACTTTGAAACGTTCAAGCAGCTGCATCCGGCGTTTTCAAGCCTGACGCGCGATAGCATGCTAAAAAATGGCCTTACCGCGCCACTGCATAAAGGTGCGCAGAAGTTCTATCGTGAGGCAGGCTTGCTTTGAATAGCCTTGCCTTACACATAAAGTGAATTGATATTCAAACTATTGTGTCTCTAGTGAACTCGCTGCTAGTATAGCAATGATCTTTGGTTAGCTGGCGTGTGTACGAACAGGTGCGTGGTATGAAAGTAAATGCAGGAAGCTTTTTAGGCGAAGACGAAATCAGGGAGCTAAAACAGCCTTCAAACAAGCGGGCAGTTTGGATGTTTGTCTGTAACTGGACCATTATTGCGGGGGCGTTTTCGCTGGTCGCTTTGTTGCCCAATGTATTTACGGTGCTTTTTGCATTGTTGGTAATAGGCGGGCGTCAACTTGGGCTGGGTATCTTGCTTCATGAATGTGCCCATCGTTCGTTTTTTAACTCGGTTTGGCTTAATGACTTTGTAGGGCACTGGTTTGCGGGCCTTGCGATTCTGGTGCCGATTGATTTTTATCGCCCGTACCATTTTTCCCACCATACCAAAACCGGAACAGAACAAGATCCAGATGTGGGTAATATAGCCCAGTATCCAGTTAGTAAGACAAGCTTTAAACGTAAAATACTGCGCGACTTTGCGGGTTTGTCGGGACTTAAGTCAATGACGGCGATGTTACTTTATGTCTTGCCAGGCCGAGCCGGCAATGCAGTCTCCCTAGGTATAAATAAAGAAAATATAGCAAAGGATGCAGGGTGGCGCATGGGCGTGCGAAACTATGCGCACGTAGCTTTAGTGCAGGGGACGTTGTTTCTAATCTTATGGCTATGTGCTCATCCTGAACTTTATGTCTTATGGTGGTTAGCCTATCTGTTTACCCACCCGTTTATTATCCGGGTCAGGCAAATCGCCGAACATGGAGCAATGCCGCAGCTGGCGTCTTACGATGTACGTGATACGACGCGAACCACACTCGCAAAGCCTTGGGAGCGGTTATTCTTCGCGCCTAACTATGTGAATTACCACTGCGAGCATCACCTCTTGCCTACCGTGCCCAGCTATAATTTGCCGCGGATGCATCGCTTGTTGGTGGAACGAGGTTTTTACCAGCATAAGCCAGCGGCGCTAGTGGGGAAGGGGTACCCGGAAATTATACGTCTGGCTTCTTCGGGGGCTTAACAAAGCATATTTGCGGGCCTGCTTACTCAGGCCCGCAAAGGCTTATTTAGACAATAAAGAAATGTCGGCAACCTCGAGGAACAGCGCGCGGAGTTTGTTCAACAGCGCGAGCCTGTTATTGCGTACGGCAGGGTCTTCAACCATTACCATGACATCGTCGAAGAATTGATCGACTACAGCCCTGAGAGTGGCCAGCGAGGTGAGTGCCTCACGATAATGGCCGCTGGCAAACAAGGGCTGGACCTTGTCAGCCTGTTCATCAAGTTGCTTAGCCAGAGCGATTTCTGCGGCCTCTGTCAGTAAGCTGTTATCGACTGCAAGCGAGCTCACGTCTTGTTCCTGTTTAGCCAGGATATTCGAAACGCGCTTATTCGCAGCCGATAGCGCTGCAGCTTCTTCAAGTTTATAAAAGCCGTCAACCGCTTTAATGCGTTGATCGAAATCAACTGGACGTGTTGGTCGTCTAGCGCTCACCGATAAAAACACTTCTGCCGAAATATTTTCGTCGTCGTACCAAGCCCGAAAGCGATCAAGCAGGTAATTGACGAGCTCTTCTTCGACTTGTTGGTTCTCGAGTGAGCTGTGCAGGGCTTTTGACCAGCTAATCAGCTCTTTGAGGTCCAGATCCAGCTCTTTTTCTACGATGATGCGCAACACGCCTAGCGCAGCACGGCGCAGAGCGAAGGGGTCTTTGGTTCCTGTTGGCGGCTGCTTTATGCCGAATAGCCCCACCAGCGAGTCGACCTTCTCGGCTATTGAAAGCGCGCAACCTGTCTTAGTGTCTGGAAGCGGCCCGCCAGCGAATTTTGGCATGTACTGTTCGTTCAGTGCCTTTGCAACCTCGGGGGTTTCACCGTCGTGAAGGGCATAATGGTAGCCCATGATACCTTGCAGGTCGGTGAACTCTAGCACCATCTCACTAACCAGATCTGACTTCGCAAGCTGGCCGGCACGTAATGCCAGGCTGGCATCACCGCCTATGTGCTGGCTGATTTTTTC
>JBFJVR010000482.1:0-2402 GCA_041624095.1 Oleiphilaceae bacterium | reverse complement strand
TGTGTCGCTATTGTTGCGCCCTTTTCCTTAGCTTCGATAGCGTTGCTGACGACTAATCTGGCATCGTCGACCCAGCAGTCATAGTATTGGAAACCTTTAGTAATCTCGCTTTTAAAGGGAGATGTGTTGTTTGCAAATGCCATAGTTTTTGCACGTGGCAGTGAACATTTGCTACTTAAGTGGTCGTAAAGAAACAGCCCGCAGCGAATCATCCAGGCAGGTCGTAAATGTGGCCGGTGAGGCATGGTGAAGCGCAGTGGTGAAACCAGGTGAGGTGCTTTACCTAACAAGACCTCGCGCTCTGATAGCGCTTCTCTGACTAGTCTGAACTCGTAGTGCTCAAGATAACGCAGCCCGCCGTGAATCAACTTACTACTCGCAGATGAAGTGCCTGAAGCCAGGTCATTCTGTTCGCAAAGAAATACCTTTAGTCCGCGTCCTGAAGCGTCGGCGGCAATACCCGTGCCGTTAATTCCGCCGCCTACAATTAGTAAGTCGTGTATCGTATCCATGTTGTAATTCATACTCATAAAGTGTCAAAGCGAACATATTATGTCATAAAAACTACACTCGTGTTGCAAAAAATGTCAAAAGCAATCACAATTCGCCAAAATTTAGCTGTGCTTGTTCGTTTTGGAAGAAAGCTTAGGCGATGGTCAGTTGGACTTTATTTTTGTTAAGGATATCGAGGATTCTTCGCTCTGGCTTAGCGCTCGTAAATACGTGATCTACTTGAGCGATGTTACCTAAGCGCGTCATGGCATCTCGGCCGAACTTGGAATGATCGGCGGCGAGAAATACCTGTCGGGAGTTGCTGACGATCGCTTTTGATACCCGAACCTCTTGAAAGTCGAAGTCCAAAAGGTCGCCACTTTGGTCAATGCCGCTGATGCCGATGATGGCATAATCGACTTTGAACTGGCTGACAAAATCTATGGTTGCTTCGCCCATAATCCCGCCGTCTCTATTGCGCACGACGCCTCCCGCAATGATGATGCGAAAGTCGTCTTTTGTGCTCAGGATGCTTGCGACGTGCAGGTTGTTGGTAATGATGGTTAAACCTTCATGGTTCAGTAGAGCCTGAGCAATGGCTTCGGTGGTAGTGCCGATATTGATAAACATCGACGCGTTATTAGGGATTGCTGCTGCGATTTTTTCAGCAATACGCTGCTTTTCTTCCAGAAAGCTTATTTTTCTGTTTGAATACGGCGTGTTTCGAACAGTTGAGCCAATTCCAGCGCCACCATGGAAACGCTGGATTTTTTGTTGGTCGGCCAATTCTTTCAGGTCACGGCGAATGGTTTGGTAAGTCACATCGAAAGTGTTTGCTAGCTCTTCTATAGTGGCAAACCCAGACTGACTAACGATTTCAATAATACGCGCATGCCGGTTATTTTGTTTCATGATTAATATCAGAATGTTGAGAAACGAACATTAATAATAGCATGGAATAGTCGCTAGTAATGCAGGCTGAAAAGCGCAGTTTTAAACAACAAATATAACCTAAGACATTAATACAGGTAGAAATTAGTATGGCTAAATACATACTCGCGATTGACCAGGGTACAACCAGCTCCAGAGGGCTCGTGTTTGATGAGCAGGGAGGACACCTCGCTACTGCCCAAACCGAGTTTAAGCAATTTTTCCCTAATGACGGTTGGGTTGAGCACGATCCGGAAGAAATATGGTCCAGTACGGTTTTGGTGTGTCAGCAAGTAATAGAGAAGGCCGGTATTTGTGCTGCTGATATCGTCGCGATAGGAATCACGAATCAGCGCGAAACCACCGTAGTGTGGGATCGGGAGACGGGTGAGGCGGTTTACCCTGCGATAGTATGGCAAGATCGACGCACCGCGAGTTTTTGCGAATCCTTAAAGGAGCAAGGGCACGAAAGTACGGTAACGGACAAGACCGGCCTGTTGATCGACCCCTATTTTTCTGCGAGTAAAATACGCTGGGTGCTAGACAATGTACCCGACGCTCAACAAAGGGCCGAAGCCGGTAAGCTTGCGTTTGGCACAATAGATTCGTTTTTACTCTGGCGCCTGACGGGCGGCCAGGCACACGCAACCGATGCGACAAATGCGTCGCGTACCTCCTTGTTTAATATCCATACCCAGCAATGGGATAAAGATTTATTGGCAATCTTTGGCGTTCCTGAGTCCTTGCTTCCCGAAGTGAAAGATTCCAGTGACCAATATGGCCATACACTGGCTAGCTTGTTTGGTGAGTCCTTACCCGTGTTAGGTATGATCGGCGATCAGCAGTCAGCATTGGTAGGGCAGGCCTGTTTTAAGCCGGGAATGGTTAAAAGCACCTATGGCACGGGTTGTTTTATGGTTTTGAATACTGGTCAGAAGGCAATTCGATCGAGTAACCGCTTGCTGACGACGGTCGCCTAC
>JBFJVR010000481.1:0-2407 GCA_041624095.1 Oleiphilaceae bacterium | reverse complement strand
GGGTTCTGTCGTGGACAGTCATTCATCTAGGCCAGCCGTCACCGACTGACTCGTGCGACCTACCCGAGTTCAGCGCGAGCAACGCATAAAGAACTCCTATTTGGTCTTGCTCCGAGTGGGGTTTACCATCGCCATGAACTGTTGCCAGTCATGCGGTGCGCTCTTACCGCACCGTTTCACCCTTACCGGCCAATACAAGATTGGCTTAGGCGGTCTGCTTTCTGCTGCACTTTCCGTAGGCTCACGCCCCCCAGGGGTTACCTGGCACTCTGCTCTATGGAGCCCGGACTTTCCTCTTCGCACTAAAGCACAAAGCGACTGCCCAGCAGGCTCAAGCGAACGATATACGCAAAGGAAGGAATTAGCAACCGTTACTAGTCTCTAACGCGCGCAATACCTACATTACTTATGCTGCGCAAATCAGAGATATAGGCACTACCGATAGAAGGCTGATCAGGAAAAGGCGTTGCATTGACGGTAGAGGCGCGCTCAACATAGCGCTCTACGGTGTAAGTCACGGTATTAACACCGGACTCTAACAACTCAACCGTCTGATCCACTCTGCTAAGTTCAATAATAATGTCACCAACACCGTTAGGGTCAAAATCAAAGAGGATATCCAGAGACTCCTCTGGCTCGACGAAAAGAACAGCATCCTGGAATGACGATTCAGGGAGTTCATCAACAACACCAACCTGAACGTTAGAAACGCCTCGACTACGCAACTCGCTCGCCCAAGCCTGAACCTCTTGAGTCAAAGAAAAATTCAGTTCGTCTGACACTTTATCGGTTTCGCCGACTGCGACCCGGGAAGAACTACTAACCACGAATGGCAGCGGCTCATACTCGTCATCATCTCGTAAGCCAGCGGCAGGACTACCAGCAATATTAATTATTTCTTCGGCGCTATTCGCGGACACAGCTGAAACAGACCCCATAGCACCCTCTGACAAGAGCTCAAAAGCACTTGCACCAGATACCAGGCAGACCAAGAGCAGCCCGAGCAGTTTGTTTGATTTAGTAGTGTCCATAACAGATTCGTTAAATATTGTAAACGTAGGTGTAGTGTGCACCATAAAGAACTGAACCGCAAATCACAACTTCAATATAAATACAAGACCTGTCACATAAATTCCAATTAACTTTTACTCTCTTAGCGAAAGCGCAATATTATATGCCTCTTTTTTTGAACCTCCCATCAAGTCTGCCACAATCGCCGACGCTGCCTTGGGCGGCAAGTCTTTTAGCAAACGCCTCATCACCCGGACTTTTTCATCATCACCAACCTGAGCACGCTCTTCGCTCGCCCCAGCCAAAACTAACACAAACTCCCCCTTTTGCTGGTTAGTATCCTCCTCAACCCAGTCTCGCACTTCAACAACACTGCCACGGTATATTGTTTCAAAGCGTTTGGTCAGCTCACGCGCGAGTGCCAGTGTTCGATCAGCAAAGACTTCGGACATAACACTCAAGGTATCGAGCACGCGATGCGGGGACTCATAGAACACAACAGTTTTGCTTTCATACAAATAAGCTTCAAGGCAGGCTTTTTTAGCTAGCGCCTTGGCAGGCAAAAAACCCTCGAAAACAAAGCGTCCACATGGCACCCCACTCGCGCACAAAGCCGCAGTAATGGCGCAGGCGCCCGGCACTGGCACCACCTTTACTCCTGCATCGCGGGCCATCGAAACCAATATGTGCCCGGGATCTGAAATAAGCGGCGTTCCTGCATCAGACACCAGCGCCAGACTCGAACCCTCAGCCACCGCCTTGATCAACTCTTCAGCTCGCTCTCGCTCATTATGCTCATGAAGAGAGCACATCTTTGTTGAAACATCAAAATGATCCAGTAAGCGCCGCGTATGCCGCGTGTCCTCCGCTGCAATCAAATCCACACCATTCAGAACCTCAAGGGCACGAAAGCTCAAGTCGCCCAAGTTGCCTATCGGCGTCGCTACGATATAAATCGCACTTTCCAAATTACACCACCTCACTATAGAATACGCTATCGACTCGCCCGAACATCCAAAGACCAGACGCCAACCCTCATGCAAAAAATGCACATTGTAATACTTACCATTTTGTCGGTACTTTTTGCGGCTTGCAGCTCCCAGCCTATCAACAAGACATTAGATACAAGTCAAACAAGCTTCTCAACTGTAAGTGCCGAGCAATTGCTCGCGAAGGCCAACCAGTCAACACTAGAAACTGAAAAAGCCAAACTGACACTTGAAGCGGCCACGCTATATTGGCAGAACCAGATGGCGTCCCAGACTGTCGCCGCATTAGATGCCATTGAGCCATCACTGCTCGAGCAGCCAGACCAACTAAGCTATTTACAGTTAAGCCTATCAGCGAGTACTTTTTTGGGTGACGAAGAGCGCATCTTAAACGCACTCTCTTACGT
>JBFJVR010000480.1:0-2414 GCA_041624095.1 Oleiphilaceae bacterium | reverse complement strand
CCAAGGCGTGTTCGAGGGGACTATATGCTGGCAATGTAACGGCAATGGCGCATACGGCGACTTTTGCATCGACTGTGACGAAAATATAGGGGATTGATATGAGCGAGAAAAACAGCATTGTAGCGGTTATCGACAAGACACAAGACCGCTTTAAGATCGCACCACCGGCCATCAAGTTTGAGGCAGAAAAGGGCTTTGCGCTGGCTCTGCTGAACAACAACAGCCAGCTAATGCAGGCGGCGCAGGGCAATCCGGCGTCATTGGCTCAGGCAGTGGCAAGCGTTGCTTCAATTGGCCTGTCGCTGAATCCAGCCGAAAAGCAAGCCTACCTAATAACCCGAAACGTGAAGGTCGGCAATAACCAATGGCAAACCCGCGTATGCCTTGAACCGTCCTATGTGGGCTTTTGTAAGCTGGCCACCGACTCAGGCGCTATTGAGTGGGTTCAGGCCAAGTGTGTTTACGCCAATGATGAATTTATGGATAACGGCCCCGGCGAGAAGCCAACGCACAAATACAACGCCTTTGCCAAGCTGGAACAGCGCGGGGAGTTTGTGGGCGCGTACTGTGTCGCCAAAACCAGCGGCGGGGACTATCTCACCGAAGTTATGGCTGCCGAGGATATATACAGCATTATGGAGCGCTCAGAGAGCGTCAAAAGCGCCAGAAAGAAAAACAAGCCGCTGTATGGGCCTTGGGCTACAGACTTCCCGGAAATGGCTAAAAAGTCGGTTATACGCCGCGCATTCAAAACGTGGCCGCAATCTACTGGCCGGATGGCTGAGGCGGTGCATATGTCAAATGAAAATGAAGGTTTTGAACCAATACTCACTACTCCCAATTTGGGACAGTACACGGCGGAGCAGAAAAAGTACTTCGACCAACTGATTGAGCAGGGCGACGCCTTGGGCATGTACGTATTTCAACGTACTCTGGAAGATCAACAGGTATTCACAAACCTATACCATTCATTTGAAAAGGGGCAAAAAGGTAAGTTTCAGGCTATCATTGACGACCTTCGCCGCAAGGGCCAATCAATCTTCACCGATTGCGTTGACGCCATGCGAGTGGGCATCGAATCAGGGGATGACGCGGCGGTTATTGAAATTGCCGTAGACCTGACACAAGACGCGCTAGACTTGGCGCTAAACGAATGTGAGGCGGCTATAGCCCACGAAATCAGAAAGTTAATTGAGCAGGAGGCCGCATAATGGCTAGACGTATCGTTGCAAAAACAGGTGAGTACACCAATCAACAAGGCGAGAAAAAAAACGAGTGGACTAAAATAGGCGTCATAATGTCGAACGATAACGGCGACTACGTAATGCTAGACCCAACCGTTAACCTATCTGGCGTACTGCAAAAGCAGAATATGCTGGCAGCGCAAAAGCTGAAAAACGGCGAAAACGCGAAGATCGGCAACAGCGTTATGTGTTCGGTATTTGACGACTCAAACCAGGGTGGCCAATCATCCCCTCAGCAGAACACCGGAGGCGGTGCAATGGGCGGCAACTTTGATGACGTGCCCTTTGCCTCTTACGGATCAGAATTCTACTAAGTTTCTCCATCCCCTCTTGGCCGCATAACAGCGGCCTTTTTTATGCCTAATCGGTATATAAAAATGCTTGAAGCGGTGCCGGTTATTTTATAAAGTACACCCATACCAACAACGAACCGAGAGGGGTACACAAGATGGACAGCTACCACCAAATCATTAAGAACGGCGAAGACGGCGAGTACATTTTGCGCGATTACGTGTGGAATGCTGGCGATGCTGTTTCGATTGCAGAGCGCGAGCAGGCAAACTGCGGCGAAGGTCAATACATCACTATCCGGGTTATTCCGGTTTAAGGGGAAAATCTAATGAACTACGAAAACCAAATGGTCGCCCAAGGCGTCCCAGAAATCGAAGATCAGCCGCTGGTGACAGAGGCGGAAATTCGCGCAAAGGTCGAGCGGCTGAAGGAAGAAACAAACCTTCTGGATATGTACCTGAATATGCCGCTTAAACTGTCATCGGAGCTGGATGTTCAGGCGGCAGTAGGTCGAGCGTTTGACCGCCACCCGGTTGATGTACAGGGCGTTTTTGACGAGCAACTGTGCAGCGATTACCGCGACTTCATTATCAACTTGGATATTTGGGCGCGGCGTTTTCTGCCCGAGTACATGCTTGAGTTTAGCGCGTTCTCTGTCTGGCACGGTGTCGAGTGCGTGATTAAGGATGAGCTGAAGAAGCGGGCGGAGGGCTTGGTGTGATCTTCTGGGTACTACTGCTAGCAGACTTGATTGATGAACTGAGGGGGAATCCATGAAAATTCTTAAATATGTACTGTTCCCGTTGGCAATTTATGTGATTGGGGTGTCAGTGGCCAGCGTTACAATATGGGGCTTGGCCCCCATCAGCCCCGCCAACT
>JBFJVR010000479.1:0-2415 GCA_041624095.1 Oleiphilaceae bacterium | reverse complement strand
TCGAGCGGCAGCATCAAACCTTGCCAGCTTAGTTGCGGTTTAGCCTTCAGCGATGAAATCAGCGCACGATTGTCGGCCACAATCTTTTCGATTGCAGGTTCAAAATGCGCAAGCTGTATATCTGAAAACGGGGGTAAGGCGGTATCTGCAAGCAGGGGGTTAGTCATTACTTCAAACTCTTTAGGTAATTTTTTTATTCCTCAATTGTCCTGTATGGGGGCGGGAGGTAGAATTTAAAACCCCAAGGTACAACAATTTCCGTATCGACCCAAAAGAGCAAAGACGATGACAACAACGACGACCAATCCAGCTGTAAGGCCGTATCTGGACTTTCGCCCCAAACTCGACGCAGGTGTATTCGTCGATCCCAGCGCGTTGATCATAGGCGATGTACACGTCGGAGAAGACAGTTCGATATGGCCCATGGTCACCATCCGGGGCGACATGCACCAAATACGTATCGGCAAGCGCACCAGCATACAAGACGGCTCGGTGCTCCACATCACTCACGCGGGCCCCTATAACCCTGACGGCTTCCCCTTGACCATCGGCGACGAGGTCACAGTCGGGCACAAAGCCTTATTACACGGCTGCACTATCGGCAACCGGATATTAATTGGTATGGGAGCAATCGTGATGGACGGCGCCACCGTCGAAGACGAAGTTATTCTCGCGGCTGGGGCCTTGGTGCCACCGGGAAAAACACTTGAATCAGGCTTTCTGTATAGGGGCAGCCCGGCGAGCAAGGCCCGACCCTTAAGTGACAAGGAGCGTGCATTCTTCTCTTATACCGCCGGGAATTACGTAAAACTAAAAGACCTGCATATGGAAGATCACAAGGCAAAAAACATTACCGCGAGTTAAACGGAATCTATCCAACAGAAAAAGAAACAATAATCACGCCCGGTCACAAGAGCGCGAAGATCCATATTTAATAAAAATCAGGAAAGTAAGCACGCCCTAAGCGCTCATTATAAGCGACCAGGTTTTCATGCTGCCGAACCTTTTCCCGCATTGGACTTGGCAGACCAGACTGTACAATTCCACACAAGAAAGACAACAATACGGCATCTACCGTTGACACCTGATCACCCATAAAATAAGGCTTGTCGCCCAAATAATTGGCCAAAGCATCAATATCACCAGCAGCGAACTCATAAATGCTTTGTCTACTATGGCGGCCCAGCCCCTGTCCCTCCAGGTCACGTTTAATCTTGCGTTGTACCATGGCTGGGATAAGCATATTCAGAATCGGGGGCAACTTGCCAAAAGCCGCCGCCCGCGTTGTCGCCCAATTAGTATCAACCCATCGATTATAGACACAAGCCCAATACAAGCGTTCTTCCATCATTCGCTGAAAAGCATGCGACACCGAGCGCTCGACCTCATTCAAGTGATCGTCTATTTTAACCTTGTACTTTTCGTCAAGGTGAGCAATGATTTTGGCAGAGTCCGGTACCACCTGCCCTTCATCAACAATAGACGGCAGCTTACCCAAGGGAGCCTTTCTTGGGTCGTCTTCGAAATAAATCTCATAATCCAGGTCGGCGATCCGCAGCCATGCCTCAACCTTCATACAAAACGGGCTCAAATTCGGAATACCAAACATTCTTCGATACTGATGGAGCACAATCAACTTGTTACCCTCCCCGTTTTGTACGTGACGCTCTTATGATGACGCCGAATTCGCACCGTAGTTTTTCAGCGCATTTACGTATGCGACCGAGCGCCGATGAGCAGAAACACGATCGAGTATAGTTTCGCCTTCTGGTGACAAAGCATTGATATCTCTGCCAGCCTCCTGAAAAAACACCATAAAGCGCGAGAAAAATTCTGGCGTCATATGGATATAGGCCTGCTGCAGGACGTGAAAGTCAGGATGCGTGCCATCCAGCGATTTAAGATCCAAAAAACCTTTAATGCGCTCATCGCTCCACTGTTCGTCTTCTACCTTTGGTTGACTAGGACCACTCACTACAAACCTCTTTATACTCGTTAGATATTAAATTACTTTGCCATCATTTAGATGAGCATCAAATCGCTTGCATTATATCCGGCATACATCGTTTAGCCAGCATTGAATGCACACTAGAAATTAATTGCGTTTTTATCCTGGCATTTCGGATCCAACACATTAATTTCAACGCGCCGGTTCTTCGCCCGGTTGGCCGCACTGTCATTCGGCGCAAGTGGGTTGGTTTCTGCCCGACCCGCCGCAATAACTCGCTCCGCATCGACCTTATTGTTCAATATCAGCTGATGCACAACACTTACTGCCCTTGCAGCAGACAGGTCCCAATTAGACCTAAAGCGTCGGGAATTCACCGGCAAGTCATCGGTATAACCAGACACGGTAATATCCCCTTCACATTCCGCCAGAACGCCTTCGATTTTTTCGATAATCGGAAACATTTC
>JBFJVR010000478.1:0-2432 GCA_041624095.1 Oleiphilaceae bacterium | reverse complement strand
TGGTTGCACGCGACAGGAATGTTCCACAGCGTGGCTATTCTTAGCAGGGCCTTGATATCCGGGTCATGCGACATCGGCTCTAAGGGGTCCCAGAAAAAAATCAGCAGGTCAATTTGATTCTCGGAGATACGTGCGCCGATTTGCTGGTCGCCTCCTAAAGGGCCGCTGTGCAGGCGCTCGACTTTAAAACCGGTTTCTTGCTCAATGAGCTTTCCGGTAGTGCCGGTGGCAACAAAGGACTTATCGTTTAATCGTGCTTGGTGTTTGATTAGCCAGGCTAGCAATTCTCGTTTCCGGTTGTCATGAGCAATCAGAGCAATATTATGGATGGGCTGCATTTAGAAACCTTTTAAACTGGGTGCAAGTTGAACCAACATGATAAGGTGAGCCGTATACAATATAAAATCAATAGCGAATATTTTGCAGCGTTTGCGTGACAAAGATTTTTTCACGGGGATATCTTTCGCATGTGCAAGTTAATCGCAGTGCAGTTTTTAATTTGAAAAACCAATGAGAGGAGATCATTCATGATCAGAACAGCAGTATTGTCAGTCAGTTTGTTTGCGAGTGCATTTGTATTTGCACCGCTTACCCATGCCGGGGACGCGGCAGCAGGTAAGGCCAAAGCAGCGGTGTGTGCGGCATGTCACGGGGCCAAGGGGGTTGCAACGGTTAAAACCTATCCTAACCTTGCGGGTCAGAACAAACTGTATCTCGTCAGTGCGTTGAAAGCATACAAAAACAAACAGCGCACTGGCGGTATGGCAGGGGTTATGTATGGGCAGGCAGCTGGTTTGAGTGAGCAGGATATCGAGAACCTGGCCGAGTATTACAGCACCTTAGGGCAATAAGGGCTCAGCAGGTTCGGTGCTCTGCAGGCAGCTTCATTGAGTATGAGCTGTCGCGCAGAGCTTCGTTTATGTTCCCTCAGCTTACAATTTCATAACTAGGCACGTAGGCTGCACCAGGCAACTTCATACGGCCTTCCCTGACAAAGGCGTTTAACAAGCCTTCGAGCGGTTGGAGTATGTCGGCATCGCCACTGATCTTAAAGGGGCCGTGTTGCTGGATCTGTTTGATGCCCTGTTCCTTAACGTTGCCGGCCACAATACCCGAAAATGCTTTTCGCAAACTCGCAGCGAGTAAATGTTTTGCTTGATCTTTCGATAGTTCAAGCGCGGCCATTGACTCATGCGTTGGGTCGAAAGGCGCCTGAAAGGTCGGGTCTATTCTTAGCAGCCAGTTAAAATAGTATGCATCGCGCCGCACGCGCCGATAGTTGCGCACCTCTTCGAGGCCCTGTTTGATGCGTTTCGCTACCCGCTCCGGGTCATCAATAATGATTTCATAGCGCCGTTGAGCGGTTTCTCCCAAGGTTTTTCCGATAAACTCATCGATCATCTGAAAATAGGGCTCATTCTTTTTCGTTCCGGTAAAGATAAGCGGAAAGGGCATGCTTTCGTTTTCTGGGTGGAGCAGCACGCCCAGAATGTAAAGAATTTCTTCTGCCGTACCCACTCCGCCCGGGAATACGATGATGCCATGACCCAAGCGCACGAAAGCTTCGAGTCGTTTTTCGATGTCTGGCAATATGGTGAGCTCATTCACAATGGGGTTAGGAGATTCAGCAGCGATAATGCCCGGTTCGGTGATGCCGATGTAGCGCCCCAAGCTATGGCGCTGTTTGGCATGTCCGACGGCGGCACCTTTCATCGGGCCTTTCATCGCGCCGGGGCCGCAACCGGTGCATATGTTAAAACCACGCAGGCCAAGCTGGTAACCTACCTCTTTGGTATAGTCGTATTCCATCCTGCTAATCGAATGCCCACCCCAGCACACGACAATGTCGGTATCGTCGCCGGCTTTCAGCAAGTTGGCATTACGTAGTAAGTGAAAAATAAAGTTGCTGATGTGTTCGGAACGATTCAGGTCGAGTATGTTATTTTTTGCGACAACGCTGTTGGTGTAAATGATATCGCGCAGTACGGCGAATAAGTGATTTTTAATACCCTGGATCATTTCACCATCGACGAAGGCTGACTCGGGCGCATTCTTGATTTCGAGTTTGATACCACGGGGCTGTTGCACCACGCTGAGGTCAAAGTCTTTATAGGAGGCCATCAGCGCCTCGCTATCGTCAGTCAATACGCCGCAGTTCAATACTGCAAGCGCGCAACGGCGGAAGATGTCGTAGAGATGTTGATTGTGTTTATTGCGCAGCAGATTTACTTCATAGCGCGAAAGTATGTCCATACTCCCTTTGGGAGTAACTCGAGCATTTACACCATTATTGCTCATTAAATCGTCCTTATTCTGTTTTTATTAATCAGTCATTGTTAAGTATAGGCGAGCCGAAATGACAAAGATGTTTAAATTCTGAGTCTTTTTTGTTCGATTCAGGTTAAAATATCGCGCCCGAATCCGACGACCAG
>JBFJVR010000477.1:0-2435 GCA_041624095.1 Oleiphilaceae bacterium | reverse complement strand
TAGGTTCATGCGCTCAAAGTTGTCGCGAATGCTGTCGCAGCGTTGGGCGTCAATATCCAGAGCATGTAAGGTGATGTCCGTGTGTTGCTCAAGTATTGCACAGGCTTTTCCGCCTGGAGCAGAGCAGGCGTCAAGCACCAGCATTCCTGAGTTTATATCCAGCAAGGACGTGCTAAGCTGGGCGGCTTCGTCCTGCACACTCACGTCGCCCGCGTCAAAGCCAGGAAGCTGGCTTACGTTACATGGTTTTTCTAAGGTGATTGCTTGCGGGGCGTAACGACAGGGTTGGGCTTCGATGTCGGCTTCAGTCAATCTTTCAAGATAGCGCGAGCGCGACTGCCGCGTCTGATTAACGCGCAAGGTCATGGGTGGATGAGCATTGTTTTGCTTGAATATGCCGTCTGCGTAGTCTGGCCAGTTATGGCTGATTTTTTGGCGTAACCATTCCGGATGGCTCCACAGATTCGCATCAGCAGGAAGCTCGCTACCTTGCTGGCTGAGTTTTCTGAGGATGGCGTTGATCAAGCCCTTGAAGCCGCCCGCGTCTAACATGTCGGCGGCGGCAACGGTTTCGTTCAACGCAGCATGTGCAGGAATGCGCATGAATAATAGCTGGTAAGCGCCAACAATCAGTAACAGTTGGGGGTATATTTCTCGGCGATCAATGGGTTTTTTCAGGTGTTTGTTGGTTTCTTGCTCTAAAAAATAATACCAACGACACGAGCCGAAAAGTATTTCCTGTAGCAAGGGCTGGTCGCGTGTGGCAGCCAGCTTTGATATTTCGGGTAGCACAGTGTTTAACGACTGCTTGTGTTCAATAATCGAGCGTAAGGCTTTACAGGCTATCGCCCTAAGGTTGAGTTGCTCAGCCACGGGGCGTTACCAACAGTTGATCTCCCGGATTAAGCAGATTTTTCCCGCTGTTGTAAAAGTCGCTAGCACTAACGACTTTTGCGCCGGGCAGCTGCAACTTCTCGATGCGAATAGCCTGCTTTCCGCAAGCGATGACGGTGCCGTGCTTGCTTTTCTCAATTATCTGGCCCGGCGTTGAGGTTGCGCCCTTAGATTCAGCTAGGCTTGCTTCAAATATTCTAATGCGTTCTTTACCGAGATTAATATATGACACGGGCCATGGATTAAACGCACGGATATTGCGGCAAATTTGTGCAGCTTCTTGGTGCCAGTCGATTTCTGCTTCTTGCTTGCTGAGTTTGTGGGCATAGTTTGCAAGTGCGTCGTCTTGTATCTCGGCTTGAGAGTTGAGCTGCTCAGCGTTATTTAGGTATTCCAGTATCGCCTCTGCGCCAAGGTCTGCCAGCCGATCGTGTAAACTTCCGCCGGTTTCGACGTCACTTATCATCAGGCGCTTCCTGAGTAACATGGCGCCGGTATCGAGCCCGGCATCCATCTGCATTATGGTTATACCCGTTTCTTTATCTCCAGCTTGTATGGCTCGCTGAATCGGTGCTGCGCCGCGCCAGCGAGGTAACAGGGAGGCGTGTATGTTCACGCAGCCTGAACGCGGTGTGTTAAGCACTGATTCGGGCAGGATAATGCCATAGGCAGCGACGATCATTATATCGGGCTTTAGCGCTGCCAGTTCTGCCTGCGCTTCGGCCGAATTAAGTTTTTCGGGCTGATAGACAGGGATGCCTGCGTGCTCAGCCAATTGCTTGACCGGGCTTTGCAGCAGCTTTTTGCCCCGTCCCGCCGGCCTGTCAGGCTGAGTATAGACTGCAACGATGTTGTGGCGATTGTTGATCAGCGCGGCTAGCGCGGCGGCTGCGAACTCAGGCGTTCCTGCAAATACAATATTCAATTCTGCATCACTTATGGCGTCAGGTTAGTTGTTTAGAGCATTCTTTCGAATGCTCTACGCACGGGATTTGTGTTGCTTTTCGAGTTTTTTCTTAATGCGAGTGCGTTTTAGCGAACTCAGGTAGTCAACAAAGAGCTTTCCGTTTAGATGGTCCATTTCATGTTGAATACACACGGCCAAGAGGCCTCTGGCTTCTAACTCGAAGGGCTTGCCATCTTTATCTAGCGCCTTGATCAGCACATGTTCGATCCGCTCTACGTCTTCGTAGAAGCCGGGTACAGAGAGGCAGCCTTCTTGCATTTTTTCCGGGTCGCCGTCGAGTACGGTGACTTCTGGATTGATAAATACCAATGGCTCACTTTTATCTTCGGACAAATCAATGACGATCAGCTGAATATGTTGATCGACTTGGGTGGCGGCAAGGCCAATACCAGGCGCGTCATACATTGTTTCGAACATATCGTCGATCAAGCGTCCGATCTGAGCATCGACCTTGTCCACGGGTTTGGCGATTTTGCGTAACCGCGGGTCGGGATATTCCAGAATTTCTAGTTTGGCCATAATAGTTTAGAGAGACTTTTTAAAGAAAGGTTAATGATTTTGTGCTGCGTATCAC
>JBFJVR010000476.1:0-2436 GCA_041624095.1 Oleiphilaceae bacterium | reverse complement strand
TCGCTCGGTCCAGCCGTAGCTTTGTTGAAGATAGCTTCGTAAACGCGCTATGGGCTCATTTTTCCATGCCTCCCTGAGTGCGCTGGAACTGCGATATCGGCTGGCATCGTCGGCAGTGGTATGATCACTCAGCCTGTAGCTGACGGCTTCGATTAAAGTCGCCCCCTTCCCCTGATACGCCTTTTCTAAGGCCGATTTAACACTGAGGTATACTGCAAAAATATCATTGCCATCTACTTGTATACCCTTAATACCTGCGCCAATTGCCTTCTGCGCAATAGTTTCGGCTGCGGTTTGTGTATCGCGCGGCGTCGATATCGCCCATTGGTTGTTATTCACCACCATGACCAGCGGTAAGTGCCACGCCCCCGCTAAATTAAGCGTCTCAAGAAAATCACCCTTGGAGGTAGCGCCCTCGCCACAAGTTACGACCACAGCATGGTGTAAACCCTTGATTTTCATACTGCTTGCCGCCCCTGCGGCATGGCAGAGCTGCGTCGCGATCGGAACACATATGGGGAAGTCTTTGCGACATTTCTTAAAATCACTACCCCGCTCATCGCCGCCCCAGTACAGTAAGGTTTCGCTTAAAGCGACCCCTCTAATAAGCTGGGTAATCAGGTCCCGATAATAAGGGACAAATATATCCTCCTGCGACATCGCAAGCCCGATTCCCGCCCCTATAGCTTCTTGCCCCAAGATCGACGGATAGGTACCCAACTGGCCGGTGCGCTGCAAAGCAATCGCTTTGCTATCGAACAAGCGCCCAAGAACCATGTATTTATAGGCATCCTTGCTTAATTGTTCACTGTTCACTTTATTGGGCAAGGCTTCACTCAGACTGCCATCGGTATTCAAATAGGACTTTGTTTCTATCTCAAAGGTCATTTTGCTCGAAGTCATTACCCACCCCCTATGCTGCTGCATGCATTGGTGTGACCAGCAATGCTTGTGCTTTTTTATCCGCCACCTCACTTGGTGGACAATTTGACGTTGCAGATTCTTCGAATATCGACTCTAGGGTGCGATGAATATTTTTGACTTGGGCGTTAATATAATCGCGCTTTTTGCCACTATGGTTTAACGAGGCATAAATTAAACCTCCCGCATTAATGACGTAATCGGGTGCATACAAAATACCTTGGTCGTGTAGCATCTCCCCGAGTTCATGATGGGTTAACTGAACGTTTGCAGAGCCGGCAATGATCTGACATTGCAACTCTTCTATAGTGTTTTCATTGATCGGGCCGCTTAGTCCACAAGGAGCAAAGACCTCACATTCAACTGCGTGAATCTGATTCGGGTCGACGCAGGCACTGGCACACTCATTCATTGCGCGCGTAACTGCAGATTTGTTGAGGTCAGCGACAATAAGCTCGGCACCTTCTTTGGCGAGTAGCTTGCCTAAGGCATAACCAACGTGCCCTACGCCTTGAATTGTCACTCTTAGGCCTTGCAGATCTTTTCGCTTGAGTTTTTTCTCGACACAGGCCTTGATACCCTGAAATACCCCAAGTGCGGTATAGGGAGACGGATCACCAGCCTGGCTGGTACTTGTCACGTAGCGTGTTTTCTGGGCGATCCAGTCCATTTCCTGATTGCTGGTTCCGGAATCTATTGCGGTGATATAACGCCCATTTAATGATTCGATAAACTCGCCGAAGCAAGTGAACAGTGCTTTAGCGTCGAAGTCTCCGGGTGGCTTAAGAATAACCGACTTACCGCCCCCTTGGGGGAGACCCGCTAAGGCCGCCTTGTAACTCATACCACGAGCTAATCTCGCCGCATCAAGCAAGGCATGATCATCTGAATGATAGGGTAAGAATCGACAGCCCCCTAAAGCTGGGCCTCGCGAGGTATTGTGAATGGCGATGATGGCTTTTAAGCCGGTTTTCGCATCGTTTCGAAGGTGCAGCTCATCGAGCTGGTAATGCTCCAGTGTATCGTACATCTTGCTATCCTCTTTCGATCTCACGTTTGCCTTTGCATTTACTGGCTTTTGGCCATTACTGCTTGGGTCATTCGTGACAGGTGGTAACCTAGCGTGTTCTAGAGGAAACGCGCTTTTTAATTAAGGTATCTTTGTGTGTTGTGCTTCTCCGCATCTAACTGTTCATTATTTAGCCACTTAAGTATAGAACTGTAGTGCCGGTATTTGCACGAATAAATAACAATAAATAACCAAAGCGACATCTGATATCACGCGCTGGAAGGCATACAGATTTGGCAAAGAGGCAGAGCGAAATACACGTCAATGCACTTCAGGAATTGCTCGTAGCCCTTATAGAAACGGTTTGCAGCATGGTGGACTAAGCTCGAATGTAGTGAGGTCAGAATGTAGTGGGGTCAGTAGTGGGGTCAGGTCTTGCATCGTGCGTGATACAGGAGTGTAGTGGGGTCAGGTCTTGCGAATGTAGTGGGGTCAGAATGTAGTGG
>JBFJVR010000475.1:0-2443 GCA_041624095.1 Oleiphilaceae bacterium | reverse complement strand
TTGAAGCTTGAAGCTTGAAGCTTGAAGCAAATCCAAACCCAGCCACGATACCAAGTCGTTTGGGGGGGTGACTCGCCCATCAGGCACGCCCGAAGCGGCATGCAAACATGCTGGGTTAAGACGCGGGCTGTTTGAGCGCGAAGCGCGAGTTCCCGCAACGCCAGCATGATCAATGCAGCAAGGAAAAAGCGTGACGTCGGGCGATGATTTTGCGCCACTTTGATCAAGCAAAGTGGCTGTACGGAAGGCGGGAGACGCGAGACGGGAGACGCAAGATGCTGGAAGCCGGACGCTTGAAGCCGGAAGCTAGAAGCAAACCCAAATCCAAAGAGCCTGTAACAGATTCTAAGCAAAGCTCCTTAAGCTTTACGTTTTTTCCCCAAAACACGTTTGAAGCCTTGCACGATAAAATCACGTCGGTCGGCGCTGATAGCTTTATCCAGTTCACGCAACAACCCACGCCGCAAGCGCAATTTACTCTTACGGTGCGCCTCCAAATCCAGTTCTACACATTGCCTAGCGATCTCTTCTGCCTTCGCCATTAATTCTGCTGGCGACACCAGCAGGTCAAAGAACCCGGAAGCCAATGCCTGTTGAGGGTCATGCTGTTCTGCAAGCAATACAGCGCGCGACAAACTCGCGGGTTTGAGTCGTTGACGGCAGATAACGATCGCGGCATGCGGCATAGTCAGTCCGATGCGCACTTCATTCGCGACGATTTTAAAATCACCCTCTATACCAATACGGTAGTCACCTGCCAAAACGATAAACGCACCCATCGCAATGGCATGGCCGTTACACGCAATTACCACCGGAGTGGGGAAAGCCAATAACCGCCGAGCCAATGTAAACCCGCCAATCAGCATGTCGAAGGTGTTGCGCACTCCGGTACGCAAAATCCCCAGATCAAAACCGGCACTGAACACACTCTCGCGGCCGGTTAGCACAACTACCGCACCCGCGCTTTCCGCCTCATCTAAGGCGTGATTCAGTTCTCGCAGGAGCTGAGGTGTAACGAGGTTATTCTTACCATCATCCATTTGGATGGTCGCTACACCACGCTCAATGACACAATTTACCATCGACTTACCGGGTTCGGACATAAGCTGACATTCCTATAAAGAGGCACAAGTTGCACTTGTGCTCATGCTAGCACTCGGTCTGGCACGCGTAAAATATGCCCAAACCTGTGCAGCCGGAGATGAGTCTAATCTGATATGCTTTGTCCGTATCACAAGTGACCGTTATTCGCGAGAGTATATAAAGTACAATGCATTCAATTAACTTAGCTCTAATATTGCAACGAACTCCTTACTTGCTCAGTGCTCTGTGTTTGCTCGGTGCTTTCCTGCCAAGCCTTGTGGTCGCCAACAGCGCAGCACAAACTCACTACCGAACAGAACTCCCTGATCCACTCAGCGACGTCGGTTGGGAACTTATGCTAGATCGGCAAGGTATTAAAATTTATACCCAAGACTGGCCGGGCAGCGACTTTGTTGCGCTCAAAGCCAGACAAACAATAGCATCGTCGCTGGCGAACATTGTGGGTAATTACGCAGCCATAGAGCTCTTCCCCGAATGGGTCAAGGATATGGAAGAAGCTCGGATCATCACTCCTTTTAACGATGCATTGCAACGCAAAATTTACATGCGTGTGGGGCTGCCATGGCCCTTACAAGACAGAGACACGGTAAGCGGGCAAGGTTTTTCCCAAGATCCGGACACAAAAGTGGTGACGGTACGAGAATGGTTTGAAGGCAACACCATTCCAAAGATTGAAGGCGTTGTCCGTATGCCTCGACTGAACACTGAATTCATACTTATTCCGAAGTCAGAAAGCCAAACACTGATGATCTACCAGGGCCACAATGACCCTGGCGGTTTTATTCCTTCTTTTCTCGTCAACTGGATGATCGAAGACATCTTTTTTGATTCGATGAAAAACATGCAGCAACGTTTTGAGGCGCCAGAACACGGGCGCCCAGCAAGCTGGGTTAAAAACTATTAGGCCTGCCAGCTCAGAGTGCAGCCAAGGCCGCCGTATAATCCGGCTCATCAGCGGTTTCAGCCACTTGTTCCGTGTAACAAACCTGCCCCTGCTCGTCGATCACCACGATCGATCTGGACAACAGACCAACTAAGGGGCCCGTAGCAAAACCCACACCATAGGCTTTACCAAAATCAGAGCGAAAGGCCGAGGCGACTTCAACATTCTCGATACCCTCGGCACCGCAAAATCGTCCCAAGGCAAACGGCAGGTCTGCCGACACACATAGAACCACCGTATTATTGAGCTGAGATGCTTGTTTGTTAAAAGTACGCACTGACATCGCGCAGGTTCCGGTATCGACCGAAGGAAAGATATTCAATACCAGCTTCTTGCCCTTGTAATCCCCCAGACGAGTTTCGGACAGGTCGGTTTTTACCAAGGTAAAATCTGGTG
>JBFJVR010000474.1:0-2446 GCA_041624095.1 Oleiphilaceae bacterium | reverse complement strand
TGGATTTAACGGTCAGGCAAACAAGTGCCTGGTCACGAATCCATCGCTTCGCAGAATGCGTCAATGACGTATCTGAAGCCGAAAAAACAGGAAGCCATATCATGTTCAGAGTGAATGCATTTTCAAAGAAAGGCACCAAGTTTCGTTTTCGCATCAAAGCGGATGATATCCATGCTGTGCGGCTGACGCTTAGTACGATATTCGAAGGTCGCGACATGCGCCTGGTATTGGTAGAACCAATGTAGTTCTGGTGTAAGGCATGTGTTTCAGATGTAGTTTTGTTTTATGGCGTCCAGCGTGTTGATCAAGTCTTGCTTGATGATGTCGGGCTGCTGGATGCGTGCTACGCCGCCTAGAGAAAGGAGCCAATTGCGCAATTGTATGGTTCTTTGTACCTTTGCACTCAATAACCATTCACCGTTCCTGATTTTAGACAGCTGTTGCGTCAGGTTGAGTGGGCTTTCACGCAGGTCGCTTAGCAGGTTAGTGTTATCGGCCACCTTCAGTGCCACTTCGATGTTGTAAAATTCCTTGTCGGCCACGTCAATAAGCACATTCATGCTGCCTTGCAGCAGGTAATCCTTAAGCACGAATTCTTCGGGCACATGATTCGCGAGACGGCTGACTTCGATGTGAGTAATTTTATGCACCAGAAAGCTGCGAAAGCCGGATTGCGAGCCGGTATGCATATCCTCATCCTTTTTCGCAACAAGGTAGAGTTTAGGTAGCATGATTGCTACGCCATAAGGGTGCAGGTCGTAGCTTTTTTCACCCTGTGCGCCCTGATAGTGAATGAGGATGCGTTTGCCGAGCAGGATTGCGCGATAGATGGTATCGAGTATCTGTATGTCGAAGTCTGGTGCTTGCAGTGACTGGCCACGCTGGAAAAACTCAACCGCGTTTGTCAGGCGCTGGTAGTGCGTACGAGAAAGTTTGTTCTCACTCTGGCGAAGCTTGTTAGCGGCGTTATCGAATACGCGTTGCAGTTCCTTCTGGGTAGCACTGGGTAATACCTGTGTAAGGTGTTTTGCGCTTAAGGACAGCGCCAGCGCCATGTAGGCGGGCATGCGTTCGAAGTCATAGTTAAGGTGTTGATAAGGCTCAAGTGACCATAGCTGACTCTTGCCCAGACCACGTTCAACGCTCAGTCCAAAATCGTTATCGGGTTCGTCTTCTTCCCCAAGTTTGCCGAGCAGAAAGTTTAGGTCGCGCTGGACGATACGAAACTGGCTGCGGCGTTCGCGTTGATCGCTCTCCAAATACCCTGCGTCGAGTAAGTGCGCGAGTACTTCCTCCGTGCTCGCGGCCTGACTTCCGCGGTGTAAGTAGTTGAGTATTTCCAAGCGTCTCAGAAACGTTTTCATGGGCAAGGCTCTATTAGTTTATCCGACGAGCAGAGTTTTCATCAGGCCTACAAAACTGGTTAGGAGCAAGACTGCGCCCATCACCCGGTAAAACACGATGGAGTTAGTTGCTTGCAGTTTACGGTGAAAGCGCAGACCTAAGAAGTGACCGATAGCTGCGCAAGGCAGCAGCCAAAGTTGATGAACCAGCTGAAAATCGACTGCTAGATACACGAAGGCGGCGACTTTGATCCATACCAGAATGAACCAGAGTGCAAACAGGGTGTCGCGCAGCTTCTCTTTAGCGACATGAGAAGCAAAGACCGCGGTCAGTAAGGGGGCGCCAATAAGTGAGGTGCCGCTGATATAGCCGCCCAGAATGAGAAAAACGGTATCCAGTGCCTTATTCTGACTCTGGAAGGGCTTGTTAAATAAATACGACAGAGCATAGACCGAAACAATGGCAAAGATAATTATTCCCATCACCGTTGAGGGCAATGTGATCAGGCCGAAAACCCCAATGATTTTGGGAATGATCATTATCAGTAGTGCTTTTTTCAGGTACGGCCAGTCAATCGACCCTTCATGGGGCTTACCGAGTCGTTGGTACTTGCGCTTTATACGGTAGTTTTCATAGAAGATCAGGCTCGAGAAAAACAGCAATTGCAGGGCGATAATCGGCAGATAGATCAGTGCATCGTTGTGGATTAAAAGCAAAAAGGGTAACGAAAGAACTGCGCCACCAAAGCCGAGGCCCGAGCGGACGAAGCCGCTCCACACAAACACCAGTGCAATCAGGGCGCATTGGATGAGTGAAAGTTCTGACATTGTAGCTACAGTACCTCTATTTGCTGTTGTGGAATTGCTGTCGTGGGGCGGAGCGCTTAGCGTGTCGTTAGCTAGCTATTCGGCGTTTTGCCACGGTCTGATCTAGCTTCTTCAGCAGCCTTCTTGGCCTCGATTTGGGCACGTAGCTCGTCCAGCTCGTGCTCCATAATTTCCGGCGTTTCGAGTGTGAGGCGGCCGATTTTTGCGCTGCGAAGGTCTTGCAGTACTATTGTGGCGGCTTGGTACAAGTCAACGTGCCCTCCGGCTCTAAGGCA
>JBFJVR010000473.1:0-2471 GCA_041624095.1 Oleiphilaceae bacterium | reverse complement strand
CCGCTGGTCGATCAGGGCTTGCACCAGATGGTGCAGTCCGTATATGAAGAGTTATCATCGCAAGCCAGTTGTGATGTGCTAACCGGTCTACTGAATCGACAGGCTTTCGAACGCGCACTAAACCAATGTGTATCTGCCGCTATGGCCAGCCGACACAGCGCTGTGGTGCTATATGTTGATCTCGATAAGTTTAATCTCATTAATACTAATTACGGGCACTTGGCTGGTGATGCGCTGTTAAAACACGTCGCTGAGATCGTGCGAGAAGCTAGCCCCGAAGGCGCATTTTGTGGTCGTTTAGGTGGTAACGAGTTTGGCATGATTGTGTCTGCAAAAGGCATTCAGGAGGCGGGTGAGATTGCCGAACATATTCGTACTCAAGTCGAGCAGACACCTTATCACTGGGAAGATCATAGTTTGGCTTGTACCGTCAGCATCGGCCTGGTCCAGCTTGACTTGGAAACCGATGATTACGATGCAATTATGCGCAAGGCCGGGTTGGCTTGCGAGTCCGCTAAGGCGCATGGTCAGAATCGCGTTGTCGAGTACCAGAAACAAGACAAAGACCAACAGAAGCGTGATGAAATGCTGGTTTGGGTGCAGCGTCTGGACGGTTCCTTAGACGATCTACTAGCGCTGCGCTGTCAGGAAATCAGGCCGACCAATACCGAAAATGCTTCTAGCTCGCACTGGGAGATTTTATTGGGGGTTGTTCAGGGCAGTCAGGTGCTGCCGCCCGGGCCGCTTATTGATGCTGCCGAGCATTTTGGCAGAATGGCGAAAGTAGATCGCTGGGTGTTTCACAATGTGCTGCGCTGGATGGAAGCGAATCCGCGAGTAGTCTCGGAGGCGCATGGTTTCTCGATCAATCTTTCGGGTAACTCCCTCAATGACGATAAATTTCTTGAATTTGTATTGGGAGAGCTTGCGGCCGCAACGATCAATACATCAAAAATATGTTTTGAAATCACCGAGACGGCAGCGATCTCCAACTTGGCGGATGCGTCCGAGTTTATTCAGGTGTTACGAAATAAAGGGTGTAAGTTCTCGTTAGACGATTTTGGTTCAGGTATGTCGTCGTATGCTTACATTCAGAAATTACCTGTCGATTATATAAAGATTGATGGCGTCTTCATTCGCAACCTGGTGAATAATCAAAAAGATCAGGCCTTAGTGAAGTCAATTAATGAGTTAGCGCACTTTATGGGAATAGAGACCGTTGCGGAGTTCGTCGAAAACTACGAGATTCTGCAAATTCTTAAAGAAATTGGCGTTGATCATAGTCAGGGTTACGGGATTAAAAAGCCAGGCTTGCTAGCTGATTTACGGTAAGCTCACTTTTGTAACAGGGGAGAAGCGTAAGCTTGATAGATACGCTGCGCTATTTCGGGTTCTACATCCTTTAAGCGCATTGAAAGCTGTTTTTTTGCGTGGTTTATCTCCTCGTTAGTGTATGGACACGCCGTATTCGGGTCGACCTTGATTTTCTTGCATGCCGCATAATTATTTGGATAAAACTCATAGTTGCCATGGACAAAATCGTCTACTTGTTTGCTTATTGATTTATGCGCGGGCGAATCGTTGCAGCAGCTTAGTGGAGTGCCAAAGACTATGCTGATTTTACCTTTGTTGCCGCTAAGGCCTTTCTCTACCGCCAATAAGTCGTCGCCTCCCGATTTCTGATATCCGGATAGTTCCATTTCGGCTTGTAACTGTTGGGCCTTATCAATGTCACAGGGGTCCCACTCGTAGGAAAAACAAATCGGGACAATATTGAGCGAATCAAGGTAGGCATCCATTGGTGCGTCCTTGGGTTTGGCTAACGCGAGCATTTTTATTAGTGCCGGGTTAGTCAGGTCCTTGCCATCTTTGGCACGGCCTTCTTTCTGCGCAATCCAGATGTTCTGGTTTTCGTTAAAACGGATGTAGCGTATATATTGGGATTGAAGTTTCATGGCTTTGAGTATCGCTTTAGGACTGCGGAGCGATCGTTTTACCGCAAAGCAGCGGTTTAGGCCTGCTAGATCGGCCGATACCTGACTCGTCAGCAGATTATCACCGATGGCGCAATGAGCGCTGGTAAAACCGCCTTCCAGAAGTGCCAGGTTGAGCAATAAGGGATCCATGACAATGTCGCGGTGATTGGATATAAAGACATAGCTTTGTTGTTTGTTTAAGCCCTCGAGACCAGTTACCTTAAGGCTTTCATAACTTGACCTGATGGGGGTAACGAGGTGCGTCTCGACCCATGACTGAAAGTGTGCCACTGATTTAATCTCGCCCAGGTCATCAATTAGCCTCTCGCTAATATTCGATACGTCGGCGTGTGCCTGTTCATGTACAAGGTGGTTTTGAATGAGGCGTTCTAGTATCTCACGGAAGTAAGGTTGATCAATTAGCCTGCTAACGACGGCAGGAACTTCTTTATCGTGATAGCTTCGTATATCGTCGAATTGGTCTGACCATTCCTG
>JBFJVR010000472.1:0-2475 GCA_041624095.1 Oleiphilaceae bacterium | reverse complement strand
GGCATAGCAGGATGCAACCACGACTGCTCGAAACGCTCTACTGTATGATCCAGGCCATATATTTCACCTTCCTGATTCCACTGAAACCATTGCGTTGATAGCGGGGTAGAAAGCTCGCAGAAATCCAGAGCATCTTCCAATTGAGGCATGTGCTTATACAAAGTTTTGAGCAAGCGCTCCGTTAAGTTTTGCTTTAGCGCTTCATAGTCTTCACCACGCTTATTCCAGGTACTACCCTGCCATTTTTCAAACCACTCTGGCTTACAAGGCGCAACTATCTCTACCGTTGTTTTACCGGGGTAACGCTCATCCCAAGTGGGGTCTTTCGCCGACGGAAAGGAAATATAGATTAAAGGCATATCTGCATCGAGGTCGTCTCGGAACCGCTGCACATTACCATCATGATCATAGTCAGGGTATATCCAGAAGTTCTTCTTCGGTACATTCAGTTCCTTCGCATCGCCTTTGAAACCCGCATAAACACACAAATGAGACGAGGAAATATCCACTTTGTCGAGCAGCTTATCGTAACCGTGTTTACGCGCGATATCTTCAGGTAGCAATTTAGTCACTGTTGGCGCCAGACCTGCACAACTGACTATCGCGTCAGCTGTAAGCTCGTGCCCTTTCTGCAACCGGACACCGTAGGCCTTATTGTTCTTTACCAAAATTTGTTCGACACCGGCATAGGTAAATACGTTACCTCCGGATTGCTGAATGACAGGAATGATAGTTTTTGCAATCTCTGCTGAACCGCCAACCGGATAGTTCCCGCCAGTAATGTAGTGCTTTGCAACCATCGCGTGCATTAGAAAAGAAGACTGCCGCGGCGGCAAACCATAGTCCCCCCATTGAGCAGTCAGAACCGCAATCAGCTTTTCGTCCTCGGTTAGCTCACGCAAAACCTCGTAGGTAGTTTTAAATAAATAGTCGGGCAAGAGTTTACTGCGCACCTTGTTGTACATGGTACCCGCCAAGCGAGGCAAAGCCTGACCCGCAAAAAACTTAGGCACTTTTGCACTCGCTTCAGACAGCAACTCAACGTAGCGGTCAATCGCCTCGCCCTCATCAGGAAAATGAAACTTCATCTCCTCCTTAAATTCTTCACGACCTGCATAGTAGTTATACTCCTTATCACCGATAACCACTTGATCATAAAGCTTGTCCATTGGCGCCCACTCTAGATTGCCATCAGAAATCACATCAAAAACACGTCGAATCATCGACCAGGGCTTGTGGACTTCTCCTATATAATGGACCCCGACATCCCACTCATAACCATTCCGCTCGTAAGCATGCGTGTAGCCCCCAGCGGTATAGTGCTGTTCCAACACACAGACCTTCTTCCCCAGTTTCGACAGCAAGGCCGCATTACACAAACCACCCATACCGGAGCCGATTACAATGACATCGTAATGTGCATCCGCTTTATTTTTTCTGAATCGAGTGCCAGTCCTGATCATCTTAGCCACCAAATATGCAATTTTTTGCATATTAAATTAACAAATCAAAGCATGCAACTTTTTGCATAAACTTTATAATAGCCCTGAAGCAAACAGGAAGAATTCGAATGTCACTCAAACACGCCATACTGGTATTACTCGAAACCGAGCCAAGTAGCGGCTATGACCTGCTAAAACATTTTAAGCGCAGCTTAGGCTACTTTTGGAATGCCAAGCACCAGCAGGTTTATCAGCAGCTAAAAAGCCTCGCTGAAAACGGACTGATCACCTATGACGTGCAGACACAAGAAGGAAAACCAGACAAAAAGGTGTATGCGATTACACCCTCAGGGATAGACGAGCTTAAGCGCTGGCTCAACAGCCCGGTCAAGCCCAGCAAGATCAATGATGCCCTCTTAGTCAAGATTTATGGTGGGCACCTGGCCGATAACGACGCCCTGCAAGCAGAACTGGAGGAACACATTCACACCAATGAACAAACGCTGAACGAGTTGCTCGACATCGAAAAAATCTATTTAGCACTCCCCGAAACGGAGCGAAACAAATACCAGCTCCCCTACCTCACATTAAGAAGAGGCATATTGAGTGAGCAGACTTGGCTTGCATGGGCGGACGAAGCCCGAAAAACGATCAAAAAATAATCAAAGCTTTTTCCGCCGAAGCTGCGTATAATCACCGACCTTTTCGATTACCTCTTGCCAATTATTGGCGAGCACATTTATTTTCACAGGCAAACTATATGACCGAAAACACGCCCAATTTTGATTCGCTGGGGCTTCCTCAAGCCATTTTGAAAGCTGTCAATGAACTAGGCTACGAAACACCATCTCCTATTCAGGCCGCAGCCATTCCCGCGTTACTCAAAGGGCGAGACATTTTGGGCCAAGCCCAGACCGGTACCGGTAAAACAGCCGCTTTTGCGCTTCCTATTCTCGCTAATGTCGACCTTAAAAGTTCACTGACTCAGGTACTTATTCTGGCACCAACACGTGAACTCGCGATACAGGTTGCC
>JBFJVR010000471.1:0-2491 GCA_041624095.1 Oleiphilaceae bacterium | reverse complement strand
GGTCATTTCTGCACTGGTTTCAAATTGAATTTTACTACCACTGCCGTCCGCCGTTATTTTCCATTGTCCAGTAACCACTCCATTGCCTTCGCCCTTGATCGGCTTCCATTTGATGGTTTTGCTGTCTTCATCAGGAAAGTACTGACACGCATAGACTGTTTGAATTGCATGATCGCCCAAGCCTACTTTTTCCATTTCCCAGCGAAAAGTGTTGTCACCAAGATCCGTCAATTCGTCAACTTTGGGAAAATGACTTGCCGACGCAGGCACATCTGCCAAAAGTGCAAATACTGTATCGACATCTGCACCAACATTGAATTCTCTATCTAGGTCAATACTGACTTTTACAGTCATAATCTTTCCTCTAATTTATTGTTAACGGGCCTTCCGCGACCCTGTTCCAGCGTTTTTAAAATGTCACGCAGCATTTTCGGATCATAAACATTCCGAGGAGAAAAAGCCATGTCCGTAAACCGCCATTAGCTTTGCGCTGCAAACTTTTTTCCCGAGGTATCGCGTTAAGATAAGAGACAGCAATTGCTATTACAGAGCAGGCTCATTGCACAAATTGCACCGCAACACTATGATCCCCTCTGACGTTCACACCAACACCTTAAAAAACCCCACACTGACGTAAAACGACATGCACTGTTCCGATCATACAGATATTCCCGATTTTGCAGCCCGCCTGCTCCAATGGTTCGATCAGTACGGCCGAAAAGACCTGCCATGGCAACAAAACAAAACACCATACCGCGTGTGGGTGTCGGAAATCATGCTCCAGCAAACCCAAGTCGCCAGCGTGATCGTCTACTATCAACGCTTTATGCAAAGCTTCCCGGACGTAAAAACCCTCGCCAACGCCCCTGAGGATCAGGTCCTCGAGCACTGGGCCGGGCTAGGCTACTACGCCCGCGCTCGTAATCTGCATAAAGCCGCAAAGCAGATAGTGGCACAACATGAGGCAGTCTTCCCCGATAGTTTTGACGACATCATCGCCCTGCCCGGTATCGGGCGCTCTACTGCTGGCGCCATACTAAGCATCGCATTCAAACAACGCGCAAGCATTCTGGACGGGAACGTAAAACGCGTACTCTGCCGGCATCGGGCAATAGACGAATGGCCAGGCAAAACAAGCATTGAGACTACGCTCTGGTCACTTGCTGGAGCGCTTACGCCCGAGCAAAATGTCGACCGTTATACTCAGGCCATCATGGACCTTGGCGCCACGCTATGCACGCGCACCAAACCTACTTGTGAGGCCTGCCCTGTCAACGACGACTGCCTCGCAAAACAACGGAACCTGCAAGCAGAGCTACCGAAGCCCAAACCCAAAAAGACGATTCCCCTGCGCCATACGTGGATGACGCATGTCGAAAATTCACAAGGGGAAATACTGCTCGAAAAACGTCCTCCCTCGGGAATTTGGGGCGGCCTTTACAGCCTGCCAGAATGGCCGGCGGAACTAGACTCGGCGGAAATCGCCGCTGAACTAACGCGCCAGTATGGTTTCGAGCTGACAAGCATCACTGAAGCCACGCCCTTCGTTCATACCTTTAGCCACTACAAGCTGGCAATTCAGCCTATTCAGGTTAAGGTCCTCAATTCGGGTTTAGGCATTCGCAGCAACGACACCCTATTGTGGGTTAAAAAAGATAAGCTACAACAACTGGGTTTACCCGCACCGGTCACAAAGTATTTGAACAAGCTTATTCACCCCAGCGTCGCAACACCTTAGAATAAACTACTTTCAAGCCAAAGGAACCCAGCATGAGCCGCACCGTATTCTGCAAAAAGTACCAGCAAGAACTTAAAGGCCTAGCCATTCCGCCCATGCCTGGCGCTGCCGGACAAGATATTTTTGAAAATATCTCCGAAAAAGCCTGGAAGGAATGGCAGACTCAACAAACCATGCTCATCAACGAAAAGCACCTGAGTTTAATGGACCCGAATGCACGAAAATTCCTCAAAGAGCAAATGGAAAAATTCTTCGAAAATGAAGATTTTGAACAAGCTGAAGGCTACGTCCCACCCTCTAGCTAAAACTGTTAAAAAATTCCAAACAGGCTATTGACTCATTAAAGTGAAACGGGTTTAATACGCCCCCGTTGCAGACATACCGAGTCGCAACGATGTGCAGATCAAGCACCTTAAAAAACGATATACCCGGATAGCTCATTTGGGTAAAGCTAGCGAATACAAAGCGAAGCTGAACGGCGAGAATCTTCGACTCTCGACAAGAATGAGCAAGGGTGCAAACGCAAGTTTGCCAGTGTCTACTAGCCGCACTGACTAAAATGCTGGTTAAGTGCCCGGATAGCTCAGTCGGTAGAGCAGGGGATTGAAAATCCCCGTGTCGGCAGTTCGATTCTGTCTCCGGGCACCACTTATTCAAGAAAGCCGAGCATCGCAAGATACTCGGCTTTTTTATTGTCTACTCCCCTACTCTCTACTAATAAGAAACACTCTGCCTTAATTCCAACTCAATACC
>JBFJVR010000470.1:0-2493 GCA_041624095.1 Oleiphilaceae bacterium | reverse complement strand
CCAGTGTTTGGTGGGCGCCGATACTGGACTCTTGTTGCTGCTCTAGCTGATCGCAGAGGGCCATGAGCTCATCGACTTTGGCGACGATACGACGCTGGTCGGAAAGTGAAGGCAGAGGAATTTTACAACTTTTATACTCAGTTTTATTAATTTTTGGCTGCCCAGTACCTCCATTCACTTTGGCAATATATGAGAGGTATTGAGGGGATTGCGAATAGCGTAAAAAATACTGCTTATCGACCGCTTTTGAAACTATAACCATAAACATATTCGGAGCCAAAGTTGCGCGCATAGGCAGATTCGGAATCAATAATGTCGTGCCAACCCCAGCACCAACATTGGCCACCACAAGCTCGCCGCCTTCACATGATGACTTAGATAGGAATTCATACCCAGTTTGATCTGTATACTTGTAGCTTGCAGTATCAGTTAGACCATGTCGCAAATCTGTCAACCTAACTAATAGAGCATAGTTAGGACTATCGTAGTATCTAACATTATCCTTTAACGCAGAAAAACTACCATTAGCCTGAAAATCAGTTATGTAGGATACAACGTCATCGAAGTAAAACTCATTCCAACCATCAGGAACATAAGTTTCAGAATCCACTCCATTCATCGGCTTGAACTTTTGTAACCGTACGCCCTTAGCAGCATGGAAAGCCGCCTTTTCTTCTGCCATCTCCTTCAATAGATTTTTGCGATCATGCATAACTTTTTCTGTGTCACAGAACTTCCCGGAAAAAGCCAATTCTAAAATCAATTCACGCAGCTTTTTGATGCCGTACAGTTCGATCTTCTTACTGGTACCACGGCCCGCGCTGGATTTCGCTTTCACAGCAGATGACCAAATATCTAGGTTATCGGTAATCAGTTGTTCTACAGCAGCCATTACTTCGCACCTGCTAGAGCATCAGCCAAAATGCTCTTCAACTGATCACGCAGGCTTTGGATTTCGGCTTGTTGCCCTTGGTAGTCAGCCAGTAGCTGCTCTGGGTCGTGATTGACCTGCTCGCCGACGTGGGGATTTTTAATGTCGAGGTTGTAATTGCGGGCGGCAATGTCTTCTATACTTACCTGCCAAGCTTGCTCAGTTTCCTTTCGGCTTTTGAAGCCATCTTCTTCTTTGCCCCACCAGTCGATTTCAGTCTCGAACTCTTCGAAGCGCATGGGTTTGGTTTTGTTGTAGCTACTGATGCCTTCGGGATACGGGTGCTCGTAAAACCAAATGTGTTTGGTGGCAGGCTGTTCGCTTTCCGGCTTTTTGGTGAAGAACAGAATATTGGTTTTGATGCCGGTATATGGCGCAAACACGCCATTGGGCAGACGAACGATGGTATGTAGATTGCACTTTTCCAGTAGATCTTGCTTGAGGCGGGTTTTCATCCCCTCGCCAAACAAAAAGCCATCTGGCAGAACCACTGCCGCGCGGCCATTATTCTTGAGCAGCTTTATGACTAACGCCATAAAGAGATCTGCCGTTTCACGGGTGCGGTAGGTGGCGGGAAACTGGTTCTCTACGCCGTCTTCTTCCGTTCCGCCAAAGGGCGGGTTCGTGATGATCACGTTTACCCGATCTTTTTCACCGTAGTCCACAAAGGAGCGGCGGCTGAGCATATTGTCGTGTTCAATCTGAATAGGCACGTCGATGCCGTGCAATATCATGTTAGTGGTGCAGAGCATGTGGGGCAGCGCTTTTTTCTCCACGCCGTGAATGCTGTTAACCAATGTGCCTTCGTCCGCTGCGGATTTAACGTAGTTGTTACGTTTATGGTCGATGGTGCAAGCCAAAAAGCCACCGGTGCCGCAGGCGGGGTCGAGTACGCTTTCTTTTAATTTTGGGTCTACACGGTTAACGATAAACTGGGTTACAGCGCGCGGAGTATAAAATTCACCGGCATTGCCGGCGCTTTGCAGGTCTTTAAGAATTTGCTCGTAAATGCTACCGAAGGTGTGTCGATCTTCGGTGTTATTGAAGTTGATCTCGCAGATCTTGTTAATCACCTGGCGAATTAGGGTGCCCGATTTCATGTAGTTGTAGGCATCTTCAAAGATGTTGCGAATAACTAAAGCCCGCTGCCCCGTTGGCCCACTCAAATCGAGCTTTTCTTTTAAGGTGGGGAAGAGCTGCAAGTTCACAAAGTCATTCAGGCCATCGCCAGTCATGCCTTCAGGGTCGGCCGCCCAGTTGCGCCAGCGCAAATGCTCGGGAAGCGGCGATTTGTAGTCGTCTTCTAGCAGTTCTATTTCTTCTTCGCGGTCGTCGTAGATCTTTAAAAAGAACATCCACACCAATTGGCTGATGCGCTGAGCGTCACCATCGACGCCGACGTCTTTACGCATAATGTCTTGAATAGATTTAATGATACCGCTTACGTTACTCATTCAGATTCCTAAAAGGGGAGGTTATGCGCCCTGTTTAAAGAGCTCACTTTCTAATTCTTGTAAGGCATTTTCGTAGCTGGCTTTGCCGCCAAATACGTTATTGATGAT
>JBFJVR010000469.1:0-2497 GCA_041624095.1 Oleiphilaceae bacterium | reverse complement strand
TTAAGGGCGGAGCACGATCTGGATTTAAAATTTGAACCGGCCTCCAGTCAACTGGATTTTGAGCTGAAACTCGCGCGTGGTTACTACGATTTGGCCTACATCAACCCGATTCAATTTGTTAATTTCAACCGCCAACCAGGTTATAAGGCCATCGCCAAGCGCAAGGCGCAGCCTATCCGAGGAGTGATCGTTGTAAACAAACAAGGGCCGATCAAAACGCTGGCAGAGTTGCGGGGTCAGACACTGGTCTTTCCTGGCTTGCTGGACTTCCCTGCCAGCATTGCACCAAGGGAAAGCCTGCAACGCCTCAAAGTGGCGATCAAACCAGCTTACCTCCGAACACAGACCGAGGTTTATCAGGCTATAGTAGACGGCCAATATCTGGCCGGAGGGGGGTCGATAGAAAGCTTTGAGGGCCTACCCCCAGAACTACATACCCGCTTACGCGTTATCTGGCAAACACCAGGCTATACACCGCACGCTTTTGCTGCACACCCGCGCGTATCGTTTTTTTCAATCCGAAAACTACAAAAAGCCTTAATCGGTATCACCAAAAAACCAGCAGGTAAGAAGCTCCTGCCCAATATCTTTGTTGAAAACGGCTTTGAAGCCGCAGGAAACAATGACTGGCACGACATCCGCCTCATCAACCTAAAACAGCTGAATGACGAAGCCATGCCCTGAGGCTCGAAACCTTAAAAAATTAGCCCACACCTTTACCTTGTCTAACGCTTGTCGCACACTTACGCGCTAATAGAAAAACACGAATTTATCTCTAAAGACCCAAGCTAGGCGCGACACATGTCTGATAAATACGCATACCTGTTCGGAACCTGCCTGATCGATATATTTTACCCGCAAGCTGGCCTTGATGCTATTTCGCTTTTGGCCTTGTGCGGGTATGAAACCGAGTTCCCGCTGGCGCAAACCTGCTGTGGACAGCCGCCCTACAACTCAGGCTACCCTGAAGAAGTCAAAGATATTGCCGCTAAAACGATTGCCTTGTTCAGCCAGCACAACTATCCGCTCATCGTTCCTTCTGCGTCATGCGCAGGGATGATCAAATACCACTATCCAGGATTGTTTGACCCCGCTAGCACGACTGGCCAGCAAGCCCGAAACTTGGCCGCTCGCACCTTCGAGCTAATTGACTTTATCGCTGAAAAACTGCCGTATTCGCGCCTCGACAATACGGCAATTAAGCAACCCATAGCGGTCGCACTCCATCAATCATGCTCTGCACAACGCGAAATGGGCGTCGCCTCCCAATGGCTCAACGTGCTTGATCGCCTGCCTAACATTAATGTCTGCTTGCCTGCCCGTCATACCGAGTGCTGTGGTTTTGGCGGCACCTTCTCGGTCAAATCAGCCGCGATTTCTGCGACCATGACCGCCGACAAGTGCCAGGCACTTAATGACACGACTGCACCCTGTATCAGCAGCGGCGACTGCGGCTGCCTGATGAATATCGAAACGTTTCAAGCTCACGCGGGAAGCCAAAAAGAGCATACTCATCTCGCCACACTGATTGCACGTCACTTTGGAGTCGCCAATGAGTCTTGAGTTTTCTCGGCGCATCGACGTCGCGCTGAATGACAGCGAATTAAGGGAGAACTTCCGCGGCGCGATGGACTTTCTTCAAGACAAACGAGCTCAGGCTTTTCCCGACGAGAAAGCATGGCAAAGCATGCAACAACAAGGCGCACAGCTAAGACACGAGGCACTCGATAGACTCCCTGAATTATTGGAAACGCTCGAACAAAATTGCATCAACAACGGAATACAGGTTCACTGGGCGCAAGATGCTGATGAGGCAAACGAACTAATCGTAAGCATTGCAAATCAGCATAAGGCTTCCAGGTTTGTGAAAGGCAAGTCGATGGCCAGCGAAGAAATCGCCATGAATGAGCACCTGACTCACCATGGTATTGAATGTATCGAAAGTGATATGGGCGAGTACATTGTGCAGCTTGCCGAAGAAACGCCCTCACACATCATCATGCCGGCCATCCACAAAAACAAGGAACAGATTGCCCGGCTCTTTAGCGACAAGCTTAACGAACACTGCGATCCAAACGACGTGGATCAGCTGATCGGCATTGGCCGAAACATACTAAGGCAAAAATTTCGTGACGCCGACATCGGTGTTTCGGGTGTAAACTTTGCAGCTGCCGACACCGGAACGCTCTGCCTGGTCGAGAACGAAGGCAACGGCCGCTTTTCGACCACCGCGCCCCCCGTACACATCGCCCTGATGGGCATCGACAAGGTCATCCCCAACCTCAGGGCCTTACCCACATTACTGCGCCTGTTAACACGCTCTGCCACGGGGCAGAAAATCACCAGCTACATAAACCTGATCAGTAGTCCGAGAAAAACCCTCGAAAAAGACGGCCCACAGGAAGTTCACCTGATCTTGCTGGATAACGGACGCTCCCGCATCGGGCAGGACCCGGACTTAAACACTACCTTGGCCTGCATTCGCTGCGGCGCATGC
>JBFJVR010000468.1:0-2504 GCA_041624095.1 Oleiphilaceae bacterium | reverse complement strand
GGTTTAATGGCCTTACGCTCGGCACTCGAGGATGCAGATATGACGGCCAAGGCGTCGGCGATTTTGGTCTTGGTGGGCGTGGTGAATATACCCATCATCAAGTATTCGGTGGAGTGGTGGAATACACTGCACCAGCCAGCCACCTTCAAACTGACTGAAAAACCCGCGATGGCAACAGAGATGTGGTTGCCGCTGTTAGTCATGGTGGTGGGTATCTACTGTTTCTTTGGTGCAGTGACTCTATTGCGTATGCGCAATGAAATTCTGTTGCGCGAGCGTCGCACAAAATGGGTTCAGAATATTGTCGCGGCGGAGGCTAAAGCATGAGTTTTGACAGCGTTTCGGCCTTTCTTGAGATGGGAGGCCACGGCTTATATGTCTGGTTATGTTATAGCGTGGGCCTGATCACCTTTTTAATGCTTGGCTTCAGCCCGGTTTTTGAACGTAAAGCATTGATGAAAGAGTTAGCTCAACGCCAACGCAGGAACGCAGCGCAGACGAGCAGTAATAAGGTTAAAGAGGAAACTTAATGCATCCAAAACGAAAGCAACGGCTGATTCTGATTGTGTTTTTGCTGGCAGGCTTCGCTACGGTAATCGGGCTGGCCATGTTTGCCTTGAGTGAAAACATAAATCTGTTTTATAACCCCACGCAAATAGCCGCAGGCGAAGCGCCCGAGAATGCCCGCATTCGCGCAGGAGGAATGGTGCTCGAAGGTAGCGTAAAGCGTGATCCGCAGAGTCTGGCTGTTGAGTTTACCTTAACCGATTATCAATCAAATGTAGAAGTCAGTTATACCGGTATTTTGCCCGACCTGTTCCGAGAGGGGCAGGGTATTGTCGCGTTGGGAAGGATGAATGCGCAAGGCGTGTTTGTGGCCGATGAAGTGCTGGCAAAGCATGATGAAAATTATATGCCTCCCGAAGTCACCGACGCGCTCGAAAAGTCAGGCCATTTAAAGTCAGAGCAGAGTAAAGAATATCAAGGGGGTGAGTACAAATGATTCCTGAACTCGGCCATTTCGCCTTAATATTGGGCTTTGGCCTTGCTGTGTTGCAAGCCGTGTTGCCTATGTGGGGTAGCTATAGCAAGCAGCGAACACTCATGCACTCTGCGCGCTTTCTGGCCACCGGACAGTTTGCCTTTGTCAGTTTGAGTTTTGTGTGCTTGGGCATCGCCTTCGTGCAGGATGATTTTAGTGTGCAGTATGTGGCAAACCATTCCAACAGTTTGCTGCCCTTGCCTTTTAAAATCAGTGCGATATGGGGTGGGCACGAAGGCTCTTTGCTGCTCTGGGCCTTGATACTCGCATCATGGACCTTAGCGGTTGCCATATTCAGCCGGCAGCTGCCCGATGCAATGCTGGCCAGGGTACTGTCAATTATGGGCTTTATCAGCATCGGATTTATGCTGTTTATCCTGTTTACTTCAAACCCGTTTAACCGCTATTTACCCACGTCGCCAGCAGAAGGCGCTGACCTTAATCCCTTACTTCAGGACTTCGGCCTGATCGTTCACCCTCCGATGTTATATATGGGCTACGTCGGCTTCTCGGTTGCATTTGCATTTGCGATAGCAGCCTTGCTGAGTGGGCGACTGGATGCAGCTTGGGCACGCTGGTCGCGGCCTTGGACAACCATCGCCTGGGCATTTTTGACGGTAGGCATTGCTTTGGGAAGCTGGTGGGCCTACTACGAACTGGGTTGGGGCGGATGGTGGTTTTGGGATCCGGTCGAGAACGCATCGTTTATGCCCTGGTTAGTAGGGACTGCATTAATGCATTCTCTGGCGGTGACCGAAAAGCGCGGCGTATTCAAAAGCTGGACTGTGCTATTAGCAATAATTGCCTTCTCTCTCAGCTTGTTAGGGACGTTTCTGGTGCGCTCGGGCGTGCTGACATCAGTACATGCTTTTGCGTCTGACCCGGAACGCGGCCAATTTGTGCTGGCCTTGCTGGGTATTACCTTGTTGGGATCATTGCTGTTATACGCGATTAAAGTGCCCAGTGTGCGCAGCCGCGCATCGCATCAGTTGTTATCGCGGGAAACGTTTCTGTTATGCAATAACGTGCTCTTGGTTGTGGCATGGATCACGGTGATGCTAGGCACCTTGTATCCGCTTATTCTGGATTTTATGGGGGCAGGTAAATTGTCTATCGGCCCTCCGTATTTTAATGCTGTGTTCGCGCCGATTATGGCCGTGCTAGCGGTAACCATGGGTTTTGGTATCGTATCGCGCTGGAAAGACACGCCTGGCGAATATCTGGTACAGCGTTTACGACAAGCGGCTGTGTTGAGTGTTATTGCTGCCTTGTCTGTACCCGTTCTACTGCGAGGGGAATTTAAGCTGGCTGCCTTTGCTGGCAGTGTGCTGGCTTTTTGGATTCTTGCGGTTAGCGCGGCAGATTTGTGGAATAAAACGCGGAATAGCCGAGGTCGAGAGTTTGGTCTCAGCAAGCTGAGTTTGTCTTATTTTGGCATGATGCTTGGCCATGTTGGTTTTGC
>JBFJVR010000467.1:0-2510 GCA_041624095.1 Oleiphilaceae bacterium | reverse complement strand
TGTCCCCCCCATGGCCATTGAACGGGGGTCAAGATATGTTCGATAACCACTGACAGCATCGCTGCAAAAGACAAGGCACAAGAGAGCGGCAAAGCCATTTAACGCTCTAGTATTCATTATTAATCAATTCCTCAAAACCGTTAACGGAGAAATATTGTCGGAGGTAGTTAATCAGCGAAGCCCAGTGTAACCGAAAGTTAATCCCCACAACGCTGGGCACGTCACGCTTTGTTACTTTTTGTTGTTACAGATTGCTTGCACAGAACTTTCAGTATGCTCGCACGTGACACATTTGCACCGGAGGAAGCCCTTTCGGTTAGCAGGGTTAAGCGTCGGTGAGCATGCTTCAGTGACCTGATATTGCCGCATCGCCTGATCTTCTGCCACTAATCGGCAATTACCTGCCTGCCCTTTATCCGCAACCCTGCCGAATGTAGTGCATTCGCAAATATGGCACAACTTTTTCATGGGTTTTTGCACTGATATGCTGATTGTGCCTTCAATAAAGGCGACTCGGTATGAGGAACGAGAAACTTTTATGGGTGAAACCAAATGCACCGAATGATGCCTTTTTTGTTGCTTGTGAGCGTGGCCCTGCTACAAAGCGCATGGGCGCACGACGACCCCTCGCACCATAAAGACGCTCCAGATGATGCTCATGACACTGTTGAGCATAAGGTTTTGCCCCCACCACCGCCTATAGTGGTGCGGGTCACGGGCTATGCGATGTATCAAGCGCCGGAAAAGAAACATACCGACCCGAAGCGTTTACTGGCGATTCGCGCATCCAAACTCGATGCGTATCGAAATCTGGCAGAAAGGGTTTATGGCTTGTCCTTAGCTGGCTCATCGACTGTTAAGGATTTTACTTTGGCGCATGATGGATTCGAAACCGTGGTTGACTCGATGATTCGTGGTGCACGCGTTGTGTCAGTGGCAGAAAACAAAAATACCGGCATCGAGACGGTAGTAGAACTGCTGCTCCCCGGAAATTTTCAGGATTGTCTTAATAGCGTAAACCATTTCAAGTATGGGGTGGACTGCTTGCAGCCGCTGACCGCCTACCATCCGGAGGTACACGACCGCGGTGTGGCGGGGGCGACGGCCTCTGTTACAGAGCAGCAGGTTGGCAAAATGCATACGCTGTACCATTTAAAGTGAATGGGGGCTGAATCAGCCCATTGAATCGTCATGCCAAAGCTATAGCGACGGCCAGCTTAAAATGAATTCGAAACCTACTCAGCGAGTAAATGAGAGATACGATGAACGGTCTGATAGAAATTGTGAGACAGAGCGATAATTGGGTTTTACGCATGCTAGCTGCGTCAATGCTGCTTTTTAGCAGTGTTGTCTCGGCGCAATGGATGCAGGTAACGGGCAGTGCGCCTATTGTCGGCGGAATGTACGAACAGGCTAGAGTGACTGCGCGAGATGACGCCTATAGAAAGGCATCGTTGCAGGCAGGCGCCAAAGTATCGTCGAGACAAAGAGTCGAAAACGGCGTACTTACTCACGATACCCTGCGGGTAGCGAGTGCTGCTCGTGTCAAACGTTCGCTTGTCAGAGATGAATACCAGCGCGATAACGAGCTTTTTTTAGTGATGGATATCGAGCTTGAGGAGGTTGCCAATTGCCCTAGCTCCCAAGCCAGCCAATATCGGAAGAAAGTCGCGCTTCTGGGTTTTTCGATTCAGGCCCCTGAACAGGCCAGAATGGGGGGCTTGCACGATATTGATCGCGGCTTATCAAGTGCTTTGAATCAGGCATTGAATGAATTGGGCGGGCTGGTCGTTTACGAAAGCAGTGAGCACCGTTTGTATTCCGAGCTAACTAATGCTCCGACGGGATATACCGCTCAGCATACCTTGACTAAAGCCGCTGACTTTGCGAAACAAATGGGAGCGCAGTTTGTGGTTTCGGGGGTCGTGAGGGACTTGGGTGTTGCCGATGAAAGCGCCTTCCGCAACTCGGTGTGGCAACGGTTTGTAAATATCGGATACGAAGCACAGCGAAAACGTCGCTTTTCGGTAGATCTGTTTGTGCATGATGGCTTTAGCGGTGCGATAGTGTGGCAGCAGAATTTTTCGCTCTCGGCAGACTGGAACCGGGACAGACACCAAAAGGTAGGCTTTGCTTCACCTGAGTTTCGTCGCATTACTTACGGTAAAGAGGTGATGAAGCTGATTGATAGCATGGCCTTAAGGCTCGAAGAAGAGCTGCGGTGTCAGCCGTTTATGACGCGTATTTCGCGAGTCGATGGCAAGACCTTGCACTTTTCATCGGGTGCTAGCACAGGCATACGGCCCGGCGATAAGCTTGCGCTGTATCGTAGTTATCATTTTTACGACGCCAACCAATTGCAGGGCGTTGAGTTGAGTAGTGTAAAAACTGCTTTGACGGTTTCCCAGGTCCACCCAGGGTATGCCAGCGGCACTGTCGCGGTCGATCCCGGACGCTTGAATATTCAGGAAGACGATCTGCTGATTGCCTGGTGAGACGTCATACCCAAT
>JBFJVR010000466.1:0-2516 GCA_041624095.1 Oleiphilaceae bacterium | reverse complement strand
GCTTTTACCCGAACCAACCTTCCCTATTATCGCTACTTTTTCACCTGCATTGATCCGCAGATTGATATCGCTTAACACTGGAGACTTGGGTTCATAACGAAAGGAGACACCTTTTAGCTCGATATCACCGTTAATTTTTTCGAGACTCAGGTAACGCTGATGCCGCCCGTGCTCTACCGGAAGCGCAGTTAAGTCCTCAAGCCCTTGGATCGCACTGCGAGCCTGAAAATATTGCGCCGCCAGATTCGCCACCTGCGCCATCGGCCCCAAGGCACGGCCTGTTAATAGCACACACGCAATCAAGGCTCCCATGCTCATCTGGTGCTCGGTAATCTGATAAACACCCAAGATAACCACCGCTACCACCGCCAATTGCACCAGAAAACCGGAAACCAGAGAAAGCGAATCCCCTAGCCGGCGCATGGCCAGACTAATCGCACTTAAACGCGCAGAATACCTTTCCCACAATCCCTGAAACCGTCCTTCCGCATTAAATGCTTTGAGCGTCTCTATATTCCCCAAGGCTTCTACCAGAACCCCCTGCTTTTGCGCGGCGCCATGTTGGGCATTCTGAACCAGATGTTTTAACGGAAAATGTACCGCAAAGCCGTAACAGATAATCAACAGGGCAGCGATGATCGGCGCTAATACCACCCCGCCTCCAAGGCTATAAATGATAAGCATGAAAAACAACGCGAAAGGCAAGTCCACTAAGCTGGTAAACGTCGCAGCGGTAAAGAACTGTTTTATTGAGTCAAGTTCTCTAAACTGACTTGCAAAAGCACCTAGCGAGTTGGGGAACGCGGAAAATTTAAGATTTAACGCATGCTCGAACAGCCGCGAGGACAATACCAGATCGGCACGCCGGGCACTTTGCTCTACAAAATAATGTCGCAAGAGCTTAATGGTCAGATCAAAAATAAACACCACTACCACGCCAAGACCTAACACCCACAAGGTCTCTATGGCCTGATTGGGTACCACCCTGTCATACACATTCATGACAAACAGCGGGCTCGCCAAAACAAACAGATTAACGAGAACAGAGGCGATCAACACGTCGCGGTAAACACTGCGTGATTTACGCAACTCTTCGCCAAGCCATACTCGAAAGCCCGGAGGCTTAGGGACGGGATCAGGAGATATGTCATCAAGCAGCCCTAACACAATAGCCTGCCCGCTAAATTGCGGTATAAAGTCGTCTAAAGAAAATACCCGAGAAATGCGTTCTCCGGTTTGGGAAAACAAGCTAACCATTTGATTGCCTGTCGAGTTTAGTCCCGGCTCTAACACCGCCACGGAGCCTTCGGGGTCGTCCAGTAGCAAAATAACCGGCTGCACTAGCTCATCGGCTCGCGCGAGATCAAAAGCCTGCCTGCTTGCCGCTACGCCATTTCGCTGACATGCCCGCATTAACAAATCAGTTGTCAGAACATCTTGGTGGGGAAGGCCCGCTAAAAATGCTGTGCTGCTTTTTTGCCGACCAAGAAGCTGAAGCCCATACAAAAAAGCATGGAGTATTGGCTGATCTTCCACCAGCGGGTTTATTGGCGCTACACTCAAACGGGAGTCCTGTGATTCACTGCTATTTGTCCCTCACACGGAGCCCAAATAGACGCTTAAAATTCAGTTAGATAGCTTTAACTATAGCAGTAATTTGTTAACGTGAAGATGGGATTCATTATCGGTCAATGCTAAGATCAAAATGCCTTGAACTTGGAGTCCGTATCATGAGATTGGGAACACCGTACCTCAAAAGCATTCTGCTTGCCTCACTGTCGCTCGCCACAATTCAATTGGTTTATGCGGAGCAAAGTGTCACCGTGTATAAAACCTACCATCCGGACGGCAGCATCAGCTACTCGGACCAGCCATCGGAGCAAGCCGAAACCATCGAAGTCAAACCCGTTGATACCATTCCGGCCATTGATGTGCGCTCAGCTCAGTCACTGCCGGCACGCAGCGCTCCATCTATTAGTGATAGCGGCTCTGCTGGAGTCTACCAGCAATTCGGCATCACCTTCCCCGAGAACGGCAGCGCCTTCTATTCGGGCAACGGCAACGTGAAATTGAAGATCGATATCAACCCAGCACTGCGCGACGAAGATTCCATCGCCATCATTCTAGACGGCCAAGAAATAGCGCGCACAAACCGGCCCGAGTATATGCTGACGCATTTGGATCGGGGCACCCACTCGCTCGAAGTTAAACTGCTAAACAGCCAAGGCCAGCCAATGAAAAGCTCCCGCAGCGAATTTACCCTGCACAGACCTACAGTCAGAGCACCATGATTCACAGTGATACACGCCACCCCGCAGCTCGCCCCATATTGACCCATGCGCACCATTTAGGTGCAATAGTTCAAGCGCTTCGCCCCTCCTTGGCCTATAATCTGATGTTATAGGCCAAACTCGGGCGCCCTCAAACAAGTCATCATAGCTGATTAGACTGCACCGTAATGGTTCTTGGTAAGTATTTAACGCACTGGAGCAAGTTTGGTTTAGATCTTGCTTTGC
>JBFJVR010000465.1:0-2521 GCA_041624095.1 Oleiphilaceae bacterium | reverse complement strand
TGTCCATTAGTCTAAGTGTAGATAAGCAGGAGGATAACGCGAGCTATGCTTTGTTATAAATGTGTAGCGTATTTTATCCTGATATTGCGGCTTCACCTGTCTGACAGGTAGTTTAATTTCGCTGCTGGCTAGGCAAACACTGCGTCTGGTGGCAAAGGCTGTTTCAGATCAATGCTCATAAGTACGTTCTGTTTAGAGCAAAATGGTTTCAAAAACGACCTGCCAGTATTCAAGAAAGCCTGATTTTGGTCGATATATAAACATTATTTTGTTTTTGTTCGACTGCTTGTTAAGCACCGAGGTGCCCTATGTTTTCAGTATCAGCTTCACTATTTAACCAAACCAGCTTTTTCAGTGAGTCGCTGCAAAGCCGTTTTGCATCGCGGCAAACGGCGGACCAAGAGGCCTTGGTAGGTGGGAGTTTCTCGCAGGGTTTAAAGAAGGGGTTGGGTGTCGAGCTTGAAGACGATAAAGCGGTTAACCCGGCTAGCAGCACCTTTGATGTCGAAAAGGTGGTCGATACAGTAATGAAGTTTGTTGACAAACGTATCCAGCAGGCACGCGATAATGGCGCTAGTGAAGAAGAGTTGCAAGGCATGCTTGATGCCGCTCGAAGCGGCGTAGAAACTGGTTTTGCACAAGCGCGAGATCAAATTACCGCCATGAACCAAATGGATGAAAAGCTTGGTGAGCGCATCGACAAGGCTGAGCGCGGCATTGAAAAGGGCATTGATAAGCTCGAGAACAAATTATTCAAAGACACGGATGATAGTCTTGCAGTTAGCCTTCCGGAGCCTGCCCAGCTTGCTCAAGTCGACTATGCACGCGTCGCTCAGCGTACGACTGAAAGTTTCGAGTTTGAGTTGACTACCCGAGATGGTGATAAAGTGAGTATTGCTGCATTGAACGACCAATCGTTCTACGCGGAATCCATGCAGGCTCGCAGTGGAGGCAGTGCCTTGGACTATACCTCTTTCGAGCAAAACAGCCAGTTTGGCTTTAGTTTGAACGTTAAGGGTGAATTGGATGAAGGTGAACTGCTGGCAATACACGATCTGCTTGCACAAGTAAACGAACTGGCTGAAGAGTTCTACAGCGGCGACCTTGATGTCGCCTTCGAGATGGCTTTGACCCTGAATAGTGACCCTTCAGAAATCGCCAAGTTCAGCCTCGATTTGAAACAGCAGCAAAGTACCGCGGTTGAAATTGGGCAGTATCGAGCGTTTGCTCCGGCTACAGCGGGAGCCTTACCAAACGGCTTGGCAGAGCCGCTATCACACTTTGCGCAAGGGGTGCGAGACGCCTTTGAATTCGCAGATACGTTTGCAGAGCCGCGTAACTTGTTGAATACCCTGTTCGACAAGATGGATGAGCAGCAGCGCATGGCTGGGCTATTAGCGCCCTTATTGGGCGAGTTAGGTGGCGACCTTTCGTAAGCCGACCTTAGCTAGGCGGTTTGTGTCTGTATTGCCGGGTACTAGGGCTTGGTGTGGGCAGCCGTCTTGTTGGCCTTATACGCGTTACACATAAGCGAGCGTTTCGTCGTATACTCTAGAGCCTAATTGCAACGCGAAAATATGATCTATGTCTACTCCCGCGACAGCCGAACAGCCTGTGTTTGAAACTGACCAAGGTCGGTTTAGCTTACAACGCTACCCCCGCCAAAAAAACAGTCAACTTAAGGCATGGGATGCTGCAGATGCCTACTTGCTGAATACATTGAGCGAACAAAATCTGGCCGATAAAAAACTACTGATCGTTCATGATAACTTTGGTGCTTTGTCGCTACCCTTGTTGCCATTTTCTCCGATGGTTTACGGCGACTCATGGATGTCCGAACAGGCTGTTCGTCAAAACCTTATAGCGAATGGTATCGAAGCAGAAATAGATTTCGAAAGCAGCCTCGAAACCCTGCTGGCGCGTGATACCAAACCAGAATGTATCGTTGGGCGAGTCCCTAAAAACAAAGCTCAGTTCGCCTATTTGTTAAGCCGGTTGCGCGAGTTTGCTGCACCAGGCTGCGAGCTTTTTCTGGCAGGCATGGATAAGCATTTGAGCCGGGGACAATATGAGTTGGTCGAAGAATACTTTGGGCCATCGTCTTTTATGCCGGGAGTAAAAAAAGCGCGAATATGGCGTGCTAAAGTAGATAAAACTCTTAGCACCCGTGCTAGTTATTTTAAGCGCTTTTCATTGCCGGAATTTGCTTTGAACATCGATTCTGCACCAAATGTATTTAGCCGAGACAAGCTCGATATTGGCACACGGTTTCTTTTAGAACAGATTGCTAAACTGCCACAAAAGGCACGTGTGGTCGATCTTGCTTGCGGTAATGGAGTGCTGGGTTTGGCTTATTTAAAGCGTTACGCTCCCGAGTCGTTGTTGTTTGTCGATGAGTCCTATCAGGCCATTGAGTCTGTGCGTTATAACCTTGAGAATAATTGGGGTCAGAGTCTCGACTCTGACCCCTGAGAGTTAGGCATATTTTTTTTGTTTTTAAACGCCATCCGAGCTCACTGAG
>JBFJVR010000464.1:0-2533 GCA_041624095.1 Oleiphilaceae bacterium | reverse complement strand
GTTCCGCCATGCTGTTTTAACGCAGAATGAAAAGCCATCACTTCGTCAATCTGTGGCAGCCATATAGACAAGTGGCTTTTCAATAACGCGACCTGGTCCGGGTTTCGGTCGCCCTTGCCGTGCAAAATAATCACTGTGCGCAGCTCGTAGTAATAGCACTCGCGCAGAAATGCAAACACCTCTCGGCGCGCCTCTTCAACCGTCTTGCGGTGCAGGTCCAGCCGAGCTTCTATTTCGTAACGCCCCATACGTAGTTTTTTGTAGACGCCGTGCTGCACACCATCTTTACGATATTCAAGCACATCGTTGGACTTTAGCTGCGGCACTTCTTGCGACACCAGAGGATCATTATTGAGGCGGTTGCTCACTGCGAGGCTGCGCCGAATCTTCTGGCCCGGAGTTAGCTCAGCCTTCTTGTGCAGTACTGCCTTGTTATGCCTAATGGGCTGCACACCCGACATTTCACTTTTGAACAAGTCATCTTCTGACATCACTTCCCCCTCTCACTCCGGCCACCTCAACGGCCCTGAGCTTAGCTATTCACTGTCTCGGCTTTCATCCGGTTCATCATAATACTTGGGTTGAGTTTAAAGCCATCTGTTAGGGCTTCCCATGGTGGCACCGGCTGACAGCTCGAGAAGATAAAGTCGGTAAAGGCCGTTACCTTCGACGGAGGCTCTCTACGGCTCGGGTATACCAGATAGAAGGTACGTTCAACAAAGGGGGTTTCTGGAAGCAAGGTGACCAAGCGGCCAGCTTTAACGTCTTCACTAATCAATATTTGCGGCGCAGCCCCTATCCCAAGACCCTCAAGGGTCATGTTCTTTATCATCTCCATATCGTTCGCGATCATACGTGACTTTACGTTCACTTCAATCTGCTGGCCGTTAGCTGCGCTAAACAACCAAGGCGAAGCAGGGTGCGAAATACAAATATGATGGTGTAAATCTTCAAGATTACGCGGCGAACCGTTCTTACCCAAATACTCAGGCGACGCGCACAGAGAAAGCCTTGCCGTCCCCAGGTTTCGTGTGACCAAACTAGAGTCCGAAAGCGGCCCGACACGGAAGGCAATATCGATTTCTTCATCGAGCATATCGAGTGACTTATCGTCAGAAATGATTTCGATGTCGACCTTGGGATATAGCGTTAAAAAGCTTTTTATCGTATGCACAAAAAATGGTGTACCGAAGGCCAAGGGCGTACTGATACGCAACAAACCGCTGGGTTCAGCCTGCATATTATTTACGACGCGATCAGCCTCTTCGGCCTGCTCCAACATGCTCACACAATGCTGGTAATAAAGCTTACCCGTTTCAGTCGGCTTGAGATTTCTAGTCGTGCGGTTGATCAACCTGACCCCGACACGTTTTTCTAGCTGACTGACTTTTCGGCTAACCGTCGACTTGGGCAACTTCAATTTGTCCGCTGCTTTAGTAAAACTGCCTGAGCCAACCACAACCGCAAAGATCGCCATTTCATTCAAATCTTGCATATATTCCGTCCTCAGCAACAAGGATTAATCCCATAATTGGAACAGTAGAACTTAATTTATCCTAAATACTAGAATAGATAAATGCCAAACAACGCGTTTATCACTATTTTTATAGGTACACCGCCTGCTTATACCCTTTTCTCAGCTCACCAAAGACAGCTTAGACACACTAGCGATACAAATGCTTGATGCTTTACTGAATACAACTTAAGCCTTGTTATTGGCCCGACTAGCTTTTAAGCTGAAAAGGATGAAAGATAAATCGACGGTAGCACAGCGGTCAAAACAGGTTAAAAAAATGGATACTAATCGCGAAGTACTTATTATTGGCACATACGGCATCGATGTATTTCACGGCGCGGTTGAAGCCTTGGAACAACACGGTTGCCGCACCTTCACCGCGAGTGATCAGACTATTGCCAAGGAGTATCTTCAAAACCGGGAATTTGATGCCATTATTATCAACCTGGAGCCTGACGGAAAAGGCGGCGTAGCGGAAATCACCCTGCTTAAATACATCGCGCAATCAAGCTTACAGCAAAATGCCGTATGCCTCGGAGTTAGCCTGCAATACCCTCATACCTTACCGGGTTCGAAAGCCGACCGGCATCTGGATATTCTTGCTGGCTGGCTAACACTGCCCATCAAAGCGAGTTCCTTGGCTGACCATATTGTCGAGTTGGTTGCTAGCGCCGACAGAATCACGGTCAAAAAAGCCCTAAGTGCTCAGAATAAAACCGCAGACTAAGCGCTACTCAGGCCTGGAACATTCACCTCTGGAACGATCCAAACGACAACGTATTTTCCACAGTAATTTGAGCGCAGTCGGGTGATTGACCTTATCCTCTTTCAGCGCCAAACGGACACGCTTACTAAAGTGATCAATGTCGTCTTTGGTAAACTGACTGATCTCGATCCAGTATTTACTGGGAATTTCAGCTTCTGCATCTTTTACTAGTTTATCGATGGCATTCAGGCGCGTCAGGATATATTTACGCATTCGAAAGCCGAAATCTTCAGGAAACTGGTCTCGGCGCG
>JBFJVR010000463.1:0-2564 GCA_041624095.1 Oleiphilaceae bacterium | reverse complement strand
ATGCTGGGATAAGGCGCGGACTGTTTGAGCGCGCTGCGCGAGTTTCCGCGACGCCAGCCTGATCAGCACCGCAAGGATTCGTGTGGCGTAGGGCGATGATTTTGCGCCACTTTGATCAAGCAAAGTGGCATTAGGAATGCGGGAGACGCTAGACATTAAACGGGAGAAGCCAGAGACCAGACGCTTGTCAAAACACTAAACCCTAATTCAAGCTTGCTTGGGTATATCTGAATCTTGATATAACTGGTCGTTCACATGCCGGATGTAGAGGTTAAGCTCCATTTCAGCTTCATGCCTCGATCCGAATGGCCCTTCTTGAGTGAGTTCACGCGTGACGAAAAACCACTCGTCATTGATATGCATAATTCGATCACTGCGAAACCATGTACGATCTTGTTCACCTGTTCTAACAGTCATAATACGCCCTCCTAACCGGAAAATGGCAATGATGTCGGAAACCTGACCTATGAAGTATAGGCGCAGACGGCGACTGTACATAATTTAAACAGGCTTAATTAATACAAATTAACAATCTCAATTGGCGTTTCTCGCACTCTTTTCGCGCCTAGCAACACACGAACAGCTAGCGCTCGCTACTTTGGAGTTGATCCCGGTAGGCTCCGGGTGTCATACCTGTCCATTTTTTAAAGGCACGATTAAAGGCAGCGGGTTCCGAAAACCCCAATTCTTCGGCAATGTCCTGCATGGGAATGTCCTGTCGTTCCAACAGAACTATAGCCCTGCCGCGCCGCACACTGTCTTTGATTTCCTGGAAGCTATTGCCCTCATCCTTAAGGTGACGGCGTAAAGTATGGGTCGTCATATGGAGCTCTTCAGACACGGCCTCAAAGCTCATGATATCCAGCTCGGTTTGCATTCCATGCCGATGCAACAACAGACGCTTAACCTGCCCGGTTAAACTCTCGTCAGAGCGAAACTGCGTCAATAACGATTCCGGTGCGTGATTCAAGAAGCTCGTAAGCGATTCACTATCCTGCTGAATAGGTAGCGACAGCAAGCGCTTGTTGAACACCACCATATTCTTGCTTTGGGAAAAATACTGCCGGCAAGGGAACATCATTGAAAACTCTTCATGATAGCTCGGTTGCGGAAAGCGGAAGTGAATGCGCTCCAACAACATAGGTTGGTTGATCATCCAGCACGAAAGTCGTATCCAAATCACAAACATTGAGGTCACAAAGAACGTTTCATCAAGATCGTGAGGATTGGTGAACTCCATACTCCAACGGGCTTCGTCACCGGCTTCTTCGAGACTCATGTTTAAGTCGTCGGTAAGCAGGTGAATAAAGCGCGCACTGCGCAACAAACCGCGACGCAGATTTCCTGCACTGATCAACGCATGGCACATCATACTGAAGACACCAAGCTTCAAGGGCTGTCCGAGAAAACCGCTAGCCTCATCGCCCATTTCCATCCAGAGGCTACGCAGCAAGGGGCCGATATGCTCAAGCGGAAGCCGCGCCTCGTCATGCTTATCCAAACCCATGATCAATGGTTCAAGCTCGCTTAAGCCCGCCTTGTAAAGTACCTTTTTTAACTCAACCTGATGAAAACGCGGCCCTTCCAACAAGGAGTCAATCAACAATGCGGGCACTGAATGCTTCGGGTTCATCAGCCCTCACCTGTTTGCTGATTCGGGTGATAGCCCAACCACGCCTTAAACGCCCGCTTCCAGCGCCCGCAGTCTTCAACCACCAGGTAGTTGATCGGTACTAGCAACAACGTGATAACAGTGGCAAATAAAATCCCAAAGCCCAATGACACTGCCATGGGTATTAAAAACTGCGCTTGCGTCGATTGCTCGAATAACAAGGGCATTAAGCCCAAAAACGTCGTTAACGAGGTCAGAATAACAGGTCTGAAACGCGCCGACGCAGCAACGCTCACGGACTTTATCAAGTCCCCTGTTTCAGCCCTTCGCTTGTTAATGAAATCCACCAATACCAAGCTATCGTTGACCACAATACCGATGAGCGCCAGCATGCCCAGCAAACTGATAAGCGTGAGTTCCATGCCCATTATCCAATGCCCACCAATGGCCCCGATTGCACCAAAAGGAATGACAGCCATGACGATAATAGGCTGCCAATACGATTTGAACGGTATCGCCAACAAGCTGTAAATAATAAACATCACAAACAACAAGCCCCAGCCCAAGCTACCAAAAGACTGGCGCTGTTCTTTTGCTTCGCCTTCCATGCTGTAGGCTATATCGGGGTAGCTTTCCAATATTGCATCAATATACTCTCGCAACTCGTTTTGCAGCACCAGCATATTGGTATTCTGCTTATTGATATCAGCTCTAACATTAATCGTCCGGTTTCGATCTATACGAAAAATTGTCGCCGGGCTGGTTTCAGGAATTAAAGTCGCGATAGTAGACAAGGGAACACGATACCCATTGGTATTAGTGACCATGAAACCATCCAAGGACCTGATCGCTTTTCTGTCGGACTCGGGGTAGCGTACCATCACGCGAATGTCGTCACGCCCCCGTTGAATACGCTGCACTTCGTAGCCGTAAAAGGCCTCCCTGACTTGCT
>JBFJVR010000462.1:0-2593 GCA_041624095.1 Oleiphilaceae bacterium | reverse complement strand
GGGTTTCGTTTAACAGTTTTATGTTTGTGTTATTCCACAAAATAGACTGGCAAGTATCTGGCTTAGAGGGCCTCAGTCGCGACGAGTGGTATCTGGTTAACAGTAATCACCAGTCTTGGGCAGATATTCCGATCGTACAAAAAGTGCTGAATCGAAAAGTGCCGATGCTTAAGTTTTTTCTCAAGCAGGAATTGATTTGGGTACCGATTATCGGCGTTTGCTGGTGGGCTCTGGACTTCCCATTCATGAAACGCTATTCCGCTGAAGAAATTCGAAAGAACCCGGCGCTTGCGGGTAAAGATCTCGAAACTACCCGCAAGGCATGTGAAAAGTTCAAAACCACACCCGTCTCGGTATTTAACTTTCTCGAAGGCACGCGTTTTACCAAGTTCAAACACGAGAAACAACAATCGCCCTTCACCAACTTACTTAAACCCAAGGCGGGTGGCGCCGCTTTCGTGCTTGGCAGTATGGGGCAGCAGATGCATACCATGCTCGACATTTCGATTGTTTACCCCGACGACAACCATGGCGCGTGGGAGTTGATATGCGGCCGCATCCGCAAAGTCGTTGTACACATTGAGAAGATAGAGATTCCTCGTGAATTCCTCGGTAAAGACTATGCCAATGACGAAGTGTTTAAAAAAGATTTTCAGGCGTGGGTTAATGAGTTATGGATAAGGAAGGACGCAAAAATCCAAGCGATGAAGCAGCAACATACCTAGGCCTCTGAATTTACGCCAAGTTATCTGGCGCAACTCAATGATGCTCATGTGCTGGCTCTCGAGCGATAACACTATTCATAGTTAAGTGTTCTTCTCTCCGCGCTTGGCTGCGGTGTACAGATACGAAAGGGCATTGAAGTTAAGTATGAATAAAAAACTCATCGCGATCCTGCTGGCATTACACGTTTTGGTGTTCGTTTATCCGGTAGTTCGTATTGGCTTATGGCTGGATGCACCTATCTGGTTGCTGTCTGTGCTCACTATACCCTTGTTTTTTTCGCAATTGATCGCTCGCCGAATTCTGTATCGAAAAGGCAGCCCGGCATCGGCACTTAAGACCGGTTTACGCACCTTCATCGATTATCTACTAGGCGTTTTTTCGATTGGCGCGCTGGTGTTATTGCTCACCGAACCCGTCTTTTACAGTCTTGACCAACATCTGCTTGCAATTGAGAAAGCCTGCATCGTGCTTAGCCTGACAGCAGTGTTTTCACTGTTAGGTACCTATAGCGCCTTTCGCCCCGCTACCCGTAAAGTGAGTATTTCTTCCGCAAAACTCTCAGCCCCTCTACGCCTTGTGCAATTAAGCGATGTGCATATCGGCTCGCGGTCTGTGTTGTTTTTACGCTATTTGAGATGGCGCGTTAACAGGCTAAAACCCGACCTCGTCTGTATTACCGGAGACCTGATCGACCAACCAGGCATATCAGCAAAACAACTGGCGGATTTGGCGCGCTTCCACTCGCCGGTTTTTTATGTCACTGGGAATCACGAGCGCTATGAGGACCTGCAAGAGATTATCGCTCGCCTTAAACAGCTGGGTGTCACGGTGCTCGAAAACGAGCGCAAAGACAGCCATGGCATCAGCATTTTTGGCGTGAACGATGCCGATGACCCAGAACAGGTCAAACACGGCTTATCTCAACTCGAAGTCGAGCCTAATAATTTCAACTTGCTGTTGTACCATAAGCCCGTCGGCATACGCGATGCATTCGAGAAACATATTGACCTGATGCTGTCGGGGCACACGCATGGGGGTCAGATATGGCCGTTTCACCTTGCAGTCAAAAAAGTCTTCAAACATAACAAGGGGCTCTATCACTATAAATCGACGCGTCTTTATGTCTCAGAAGGCACTGGCACTTGGGGACCCACCTTGCGGTTCTTCTCTAAAAGTGAAATTACGCTGATAGAACTGGCACCTTCGGCGACTAAGGCAGAATCGAGCCCAGCTTGATAAACCAGGGTTCCATGGCTGGGTATTGAAACCCCCGCCCCGCAGCTTTAGAATTTCGCCCCGTTATAACATTACAATCAGGGACAAACCCTTAAGGACGAAGCAAAATGCCAAACTATGCCGCCCCCTTCCTCACGATTACGCTAAGCCTTCTACTCTCTGCTTGCGGAGTCCAGCAGTTTGTAGGTAAAACACACGATCAACTGGATATTCGCACCTGCACAATCGACAAAGAGGAGTGTCGATATAACTTTGGCGAAGCAGGTTATCTAAACTACACCGTCGTAAAAACAGCCGACTTTAGCTATCAGGTAAAGGGCTCGGTCGACCTGTACATGCACACCACAGGTATGCGCCCCCACATTACCTTCTATGTACTTTTTAGCAACGGCGACACCATCGTGAAAGAGCGTAAAGTAAAAACCGGCACCCAAAAAGCCGATTTCAGTTTTGAGGTCACCACCGAGCAGAACGTTGAAGCAACAACAATCACCAATGTTAAATTTGTGACTTGGAGTTAGCCAACAACGCGTTAAGCTGCTACTCATCTATACCTGGTAGCAGCTTAAATCGCTCAATCTAAACTGTTGAGTAACTCACGGGCGATAATCACCCTTTGTATCTCACTGGT
>JBFJVR010000461.1:0-2597 GCA_041624095.1 Oleiphilaceae bacterium | reverse complement strand
TCAGGTCTTCCTTAGTGATACCCATCAACAGCAGAGTGTTACTTGCTACAAAAATCGAAGAATAGGTTCCTACAACTACACCAATAAGCAAGGCTTTGGCAAAACCGTTGATCATTTCACCACCAAGAAAGTACAAGGCAAGCAGCACCAACAAAGTGGTAATCGAGGTAACCAAGGTTCTCGACAGAGTTTGCGTCAAAGAGATATTAATCACCGAAATCGGCTCTGCTTTACGAATTTTGCGGAAGTTCTCACGAATACGATCCGACACGACAATCGTGTCGTTAAGTGAATAACCGATGACCGCCAAAAGCGCAGCAAGCACTGTCAGGTCGAAATCCCAGCCCAAAATAGAGAACAAACCAAGAACAATAACCACATCGTGAATCAATGCCGCGACAGCACCCACCGAAAACTTGAATTGAAACCGCAGCGCAACATAAAGCATGACGATACCAAGAGCCAGCAATAAGCCCAAGCCGCCCTGCTCCCGAAGTTCTTCACCAACCTGCGCACCCACAAACTCTGCTCGCTTCAGCGTTACGTCAGCACCCGAAGCCTCGAGCGTTTGCACCACCTCCAGACCAACTGTGTCACTAAACCCTTGTGACAGCCGGACCAGGACAGATGTATCCGCGCCAAAATTCTGCACAACCAGTTTTTCGTAGCCGGCATCGAGCAGCTGATTACGTACATCCGCTATTTTCGGCGCTTCTGCATATTCAACTTCAACCAGCGTTCCGCCAGTAAAGTCCAGCCCAAGCGCCAAGCCATTGATTGCTAAAGAAGCAATAGAAGCAAGCAGCAGCAGTATTGAGAAAGCCGCCGCTATTTTGCGTTTTCCCATAAAATTTATTTCATTTCGCATACCGTAACTCTCTTCCTTAACCTATCGATAATTTAGTTATTTTTCGGCCGCCATATATCAGGTTCGTAAGCGCCCGACTCAGCATGATGGCAGTGAACAAGGAAGTCAGTATTCCTAGCGACAAAGTAATCGCGAACCCTTTGACTGGCCCCGTGCCGACGGCAAATAAGATCACCGCGGCTATAAGGGTTGTAATATTGGCGTCAAATATTGCGACGAAGGCTCGACTATAACCGGCATGAATCGCTTGCTGCGGCGTCAGACCATTAGCCAGCTCTTCGCGAATACGAGCAAATATCAACACGTTCGCGTCAACAGCCATACCCACAGTCAATACAATTCCAGCGATGCCTGGCAAGGTTAAGGTCGCAGATATCATTGACATAAGGGCACACAACAGCACTACGTTTAAGCCAAGTGCGATATTGGCGATGATGCCAAACACGCGATAATAGGCCAGCATGAATAGCAGCACCATTCCGAAACCGATTTGTACCGACATTAATCCGGCATCAATGTTTTGCTGGCCAAGACTGGGCCCGACCGTCCGCTCTTCAACAAAATAAATTGGTGCCGCCAACGAACCTGCGCGCAGCAAGAGCGCTAGTTCAGCCGCCTCGGCAGGAGAATCCAAACCGGTGATACGGAAACTATTACCAAAGGCGCCCTGTATGGTTGCCAGATTAATAATATTGCGTATTTCCCGGTTACGACGCTCAACTACTTCTTCGCCATTAACCTGCTTATGGATGGTTTCTGTTTTTTGCTCAATGAACAGCACACCCATACGACGCTTCAGCGCGCGCTTGGTGACGTCAAGCATCATGCTGCCACCCTTACCATCGAGCGTAATATTCACTTGAGGCATGCCGTTCTCGTCGAAGCCAGCATTCGCATCGGAGACGTTGCTGCCAGTCACGATAATATCTTTTTCAAGCAGAGCGGTTCTGACTTCGTCGTTTTTGAACGAAAATTTCTGATAAGAACTGCCTGGTGCACTTGGCTTGGCTTCGAGACGAAACTCAAGGTTTGCCGTTTTACCGATGATGCGTTTAGCTGTCGCCGTATCCTGCACGCCCGGTAATTCAACCACAATACGGTTGCGCCCTTGTCGCTGAACCAAAGGTTCTGCCACCCCTAATTCATTCACCCGATTGCGCAGAGTGACCAGGTTTTGCTGGATGGCGTAGTCTTCGATTTCCTTAATACGCTGTTCGGACAAACGCAGCACAAGGAACTGATCATCACCTTCGGTCTCAGTAGTCCGGGTAAATTGGCGATAGTCACTAATAGCAAGACTGACCGCTTTGTCCAATTCTTCTGCCTTTCTGAATTTGATCTTCAGGCCGTCGGTACCATCCTGAACGACAGAACGATAGCGAATTTTTTCACTGCGCATATCGCTCTTAATTTCACTCTCGTAGACCTGCAAACGTTGCTTAAGCGCTTTTTCCATGTCCACTTCCAAAAGAAAGTGAACACCACCACGTAAATCCAAGCCCAGTTTCATTGGGCCTGCGCCGATCGCTTTTAACCAATCGGGTGTTGTCGGTGCCATGTTCAAAGCGGCAATGTAGTCATCACCAATACCTCGCTGCAGGACCTTCTTGGCGTTTAATTGCGCCTCGCTGGAAGGTAAACGCACCATAAGCGCCTTCCCCTCTAGCTCAACACTTTTAACTTCGACGCCTGCTTCTTCCAGCATCGTAGCGATGCGCTGCTGAAGAGC
>JBFJVR010000460.1:0-2605 GCA_041624095.1 Oleiphilaceae bacterium | reverse complement strand
GGAACCGGAATTTCTGTAACGGGCGCGAACGTCGATGGGCTGCCTGCAAACAAATCATAGCCAAAAGGTTTTAATTCCTTTTTGCCCTCAGCAATATCAGCTTCTTCCTCTGAGTAATCGCGCTCTTTTTCCGGCAGGGGGTTCACCACCTGGACGTGTTCAGGGCGGGGCTCATCAGGTGTACCTTTCAAGTCATCAAGGTCGATACCATACTGGCGAGCTAACGCTTGTTGCTGGGCGGAAGGCAGTCGCTGGAATTTTTCAAGTTGCGCGGCGGTAACATTTTGCGCAACACTCTGCATAGGCAACAACAGCGCCACGATCAGTAAGCAATAAAATTTGATCTTCACGTAATAATATCCGCCAGAAAAAGTAAAGCCGCCGGCCGAAGATGACCGCCAAACCTAGGTATTAAAATTATATTTACATTAAAACCGATAGCGCCACGCAGCCTCTAGCGACCAATGCTTATGCTCTCCAGAAAGTATAAACACCTTGTCATCTGCCAAACGGGCCTCTATGTTCACCCATCCACCAAGCGCAGGCAATTGGTACTGGAATGACAACTCTGTCAAATTCTGGGCGGCAACCGGCTCTTGATAGGCAACACTACGATCAACAACGACTGTAGCAATTCCACCCTGCTGATTAAGCCTTGCTTTGCTGAGAGCAAAACCCGCGTTATGGCCATTTGGGTAAAAATCCCAAAAACCGAACGTTACTACCTCTGCATCGGACTCGAAGCTAGCTCCTAAAGATCGGCCAAAAAAATGATAGCCGGTAATATAGATGCTGTGGCTATAGGTTACATTTGGCAACCCACTACCAAACAAATCATCCGTCATAGTATTTACGTATTCTACAAACCACTGTTGATCCCGACCCGAAAAGCGGCTCGTCCAGTCAGAGCCAAATAACCATGACTTTCTGGATGGCAGTGCTCCGGACTCGTCCTCGCCCATTGTCTGCGCATATAAGCTCATACTATGATCAGCCAAAGAAAATCCATACCGAACATCGATGCTAGCCAATTGATTGCCTGGATCACTACCCTCTCCCGGTCGTGTGTTATCCCGGCCAATCAGCGCATTCCTGATCGTCGTAATATCGTCAGGACGCCCCTCGCCACCTACCATGATGCTTCGCGATAAACCGATATCCAAGCCCGCAAGCGGCCGCAAAGTAAAACGCATGCCCAGCAAGCCCGGCTTAGAGACAACACGCTCGCTTTCCATCTGCCCGGCAAAAAAAGTTAAATTCCAAGGCCCCAGCCAACGCAACCAAACATTTTCCGACGCAAACGACTCTTTACGACTTGCCCAAACTGATGGCACCGGACGCGCATTATTGGAAAGAATCAAGCTACTCTGCCAACCAGGCCCCCACCACCTGTCAATAAGTCCTGCACCCAACACCCAATTCCCCGCTACACCAGCAAGATAACTCCCATCGTAGCGACGACTCTCACCATCTTCGGGATTAACAACATGTGTAACAGCCAACCCAGCCGCAAAAGCATCTCCCTGCCACTGGACATTTAAATGAGCACCGCCCTCCTCGTAACGACGATTCGAAAAGCCACTAGTGAAATCTGTTTGACTACTACCGCTAAATTCAAATTCTGCACGAAAGCTACGCTGCCCCTGCTCGAGCCTTTCGAAATTCAGGTAGGAAGCAGCCTGCGATAGATAACTGGGAAGTCTAAATTGGTCGGCACTAACGTCCGCCCACATCATTGGCCACGTAGTGACGTTACGGTTTAAATGACCGCGATCAGCAAGGCTTTGAACTGCATGCCGAGCTCGCGCATCACCCGGCGGCAGCCACGGCGCAGCAAGCGCTAAACCTGGCTGCAAAAACGCAACAAGCACAAAAAAACGATTTAATAAGAGGGGCCGTTTACTGCGGATCATTAATTGCTCACTACTTCCGGTTACTTGAAGCACTTACCATTGCGCGCCAAGACCGACTCCTTGTCAGGCATTCATTATGAAGTGCCGAATTCTAACTGCTGACAATATCAGAACAAGTGCTCAAATTGTAAATGCCGCGCTGTTACACCGCACAAACTTTGGGCGTCGACATGCAGGATATCACCAAACATTCCCCCTATTGACCATACACGGCCTTGCCAAACGGGAATCTCTTCAGCATTTTTTTGCGGATTAGAGGCTAACGCATGACTTTGTTAAATTGGCCCGCGACAATAAGCCTTTTACCTTCAGACACCCTCCTATGAACCAACCCTGTTTACTTGGCGTCGATACCGGCGGCACCTTCACCGACTTTGTCGCGGTCGACGCCGACGGCATCCGCCTGCACAAATGCCTGTCCACCCCCGACCAACCCGAGCGCGCCATTTTGCAGGGCATCGCCGCACTGGGGCTGGACGACAAGGTTCGCAACGGCGAGCTAACCGTCGTGCACGGCTCCACAGTGGCCACCAATGCGGCACTGGAAGGCAAGGGCGTGCGCACGGTGTACATCGGCAATCGCGGCTTTGCCGACCTGCTGAGTATCGGCCGGCAAACCCGCGACCAGCTCTATGCACTGCGACCCGCCGCGAAAATTGCGCCGGTGCCCCGCGAGCTCTGTCTGGAGGTCG
>JBFJVR010000459.1:0-2640 GCA_041624095.1 Oleiphilaceae bacterium | reverse complement strand
GGCTTGCTGAACGCTCCTGATGTGGCAAATTTTGGCGAGAGAAGACCAATGACGACGGGCCGTCGCGATTTTCTAATGCATGCTTCCACGCCACCGCAGACTCGACGGTGTCACAAGGGCGCCAAACATTCATGTTCGGCGTCAGGCGCAAGTTTGCCATTTGCTCTACCGGCTGGTGGGTTGGCCCGTCTTCACCAAGGCCGATTGAGTCGTGCGTAAACACGTAAATAGTGCGCTGTTTCATCAGCGCGGACATGCGTACCGCGTTGCGCGCATATTCCATAAATATCAAGAAGGTCGCGCCATAGGGAATAAAGCCACCATGCAGCGCAACGCCATTCATGATTGCAGCCATACCAAACTCGCGAACACCGTAGTGGACGTAATTTCCTGAGGCGTCGTCTTTAGTCAGGCCTTTCGATTCACTCCACAGCGTAAGGTTCGAACCGGCTAGATCAGCCGAGCCACCCAACATTTCTGGCAACAAGGGGCCAAACGCATTAAGTGTATTTTGAGAAGCTTTGCGGCTCGCTATTGTGCTTCCATCTGCCTGACACTGTTCGATGTATGCTTGTGCCTGTGCGGCAAAGTTCTCTGGTAAATCACCAGACAAGCGACGTTTCAGCTCCGCAGCTAATTCAGGAAATGCCTGAGCGTAAGCATCAAACTGCTGCTGCCACTTGCTCTCGCGCGCCTTACCCTGCTCTTTCGCACTCCATGCACTGTAAACATCTTCTGGTACTTCGAAAGGACCGTGCGCCCAGCCGAGTCGTGCCTTGGTTGCTACGATTTCATCGTCGCCGAGTGGCGCACCGTGACACTCCTCTTTACCCTCTTTATTGGGCGAACCAAAACCGATCACGGTTTTACAGCAAATTAGTGTCGGCTGGCCCGTGTTTCCACGCGCCGCCTCAACAGCATTAACGATCGCATCGCTGTCGTGACCATCAACGTCGGCTATCACCTGCCAGCCATAAGATTCAAAGCGCTTGGGAGTATCGTCAGTGAACCAGCCCTCGACCTCGCCGTCGATAGAGATGCCGTTATCGTCATAGAAAACGATCAATTTGCCCAAACCAAGCGTGCCAGCCAGAGAGCAAACTTCGTGCGAAATGCCTTCCATTAGACAGCCGTCGCCAGTGAAAGCATAAGTATAATGGTCAACCACTGAGTGACCCGGCTGATTAAATTGTGCGGCGAGGGTTTTCTCGGCGATGGCCATACCTACTGCGTTGGCTATACCCTGCCCCAATGGGCCGGTGGTAGTTTCGACACCTGGCGCGTATCCATATTCCGGGTGACCCGGCGTTCTGGAGTGCAATTGGCGGAAGTTTTTCAGGTCGTCAATGCTTAAATCGTAACCAGTGAGGTGCAACAGAGAATAAATAAGCATGGAACCATGACCATTCGACAACACGAAGCGATCGCGGTTCTCCCACTGTGGGTTTGCTGGATTGTGCTGGAGGTAGCCATTCCATAGAACTTCTGCAATATCAGCCATTCCCATGGGTGCGCCGGGATGACCCGACTTGGCTTTTTGTACTGCATCCATGCTCAAGGCACGGATAGCATTGGCGAGTTCGCGGCGAGACGGCATTTATTTTCTCCAAAGCAGGTCTAAAAAAGCCGTGTATTTTCCCCTATATCCCTTGCAGGAGCAACAGCATTCCTGCTTTGTTCTATGTCTATGACGAATTCTCCGCAAAAAAAGCGGGACTGCATGCTTAAGATGCGGTCCCGCTTTGAGTCTGTATTTACAAGTTTTAGCTATAGATTAACCGGGCAAGGTATGCACCGTGCTTTGTGCCAGGTCTAACAGCTCACGCAAGGCCACTGAATACATCGAGTACTCAGCATCTTCTGCTGCCTTAAACTCGGTCAATGTATGCTGCCAGCGGGTCACCAAGTCCTTATGCTGCTCTAGCCAGACATCGATCTTTTTATCAATGTCTTTAGGCGCACCTTTCAGCTTGAGCAAGCCGACTGTCAAAGCGCGCTGTTGCCAATCAAGGTCTTCCCTGAAGGCCTCGCGTGCCAGTGCCTGCCAATGCGTCAAGGGCGTGAGGCTATTAATTTGCTGACCAAACCAGGTCAGGTCGAGCCTTGAACCCAAGGTGTAATACAGGTTGGCAACCATGTCCAGCGACTGTTTGGCTGACTCTTGCGCTTCGATGATGCCTAAGGCTGAGTACAAATGGCGCGTACCTGCAATCGTGGCAGCCATGTCTTTTGGCACGCCCTCGTCTACGAGATGGTCATACTTGGCTTGCCACGCATCTTTGGATTCGCCCACCAGATAATCGGGCAAGGAAACCGCAATCTGAGAAATGCCTTTGGAAAACTTTTCCATGTTACTGACGACATTCAACTCACTACGACGATTTCTGATCAGCCAGCGACACGCACGACGCATCAGGCTCATCAGCTCTGCCATCATGCTCATTTGCAATTCACTGCTCACCTTATAGTCGAGAGCCTCAATGGCCTCCCACCAATACTCGAGCCTAAACACATCGCGCGCAATCATATAAGCCAGCGCAATTGCGGGCGTAGTTGCCCCCGTTGACTGCTTCAGTCGCTCAACAAAGGCGATCCCCATATGATTTACCATATCATTCGCCACTTGCGTTGCGATGATCT
>JBFJVR010000458.1:0-2656 GCA_041624095.1 Oleiphilaceae bacterium | reverse complement strand
GATCCAGCCTATGGTTGAGGTTAAGTCTCGCCGAGTAGGTGGTGCGACGTATCAGGTGCCTGTTGAGGTTCGTCCGGCTCGTCAGATCGCTTTGGCGATGCGTTGGTTGGTGGAATACTCACGTAAGCGTGGTGAGAAGTCTATGGCTTTGCGCTTGGCTGGCGAAATCATCGATGCTTCAGAAGGCAAAGGTGCAGCAGTCAAGAAACGTGAAGACGTGCATCGTATGGCTGAAGCCAACAAAGCGTTCTCGCACTACCGCTTCTAATCAATTGCAAGCGGTGAACACTAGCCTGCTTCATAGCAGGCTTTTTTGAATGTATTAAGGAGTTCTTGTGGCACGTAAAACCCCTATCAACAGGTATCGAAATATCGGTATTTGCGCACATGTCGACGCAGGTAAGACGACGACGACAGAGCGCGTGTTATTTTACACGGGGTTGTCTCACAAGATCGGTGAAGTGCATGATGGTGCGGCGACCATGGATTGGATGGAGCAGGAGCAGGAGCGGGGCATTACGATCACCTCGGCGGCTACAACGTGCTTCTGGTCTGGGATGCAGCAGCAGTTTGATCAGCATCGTATCAATATCATCGATACGCCTGGTCACGTAGATTTTACCATTGAGGTTGAGCGGTCATTGCGGGTCTTGGATGGTGCGGTAGTCGTACTGTGCGGCTCCTCAGGCGTGCAGCCACAAACCGAGACGGTATGGCGCCAGGCTAATAAATACCATGTGCCGCGGATGGTCTTCGTTAATAAGATGGACCGTGCTGGTGCTGATTTTCAGATGGTGGTGAAGCAGCTGCAGGAGCGATTAGGTGCAACACCTGTTCCCCTGCAAATGACTATCGGTGCTGAAGAGAATTTTAAGGGTGTTGTTGATCTGATCAAGATGAAGTCCATTCTATGGAATGAGGCTGATCAGGGGATGACCTTTGACTATGCCGAGGTTCCAGATGAGATGCTTGAAACCTGTGAGGCGATGCGCGAATTCCTAGTTGAGTCTGCCGCTGAAGCCAATGACGAGTTGATGGAAAAGTATCTCGATGGCACCGAGTTGACTGAAGAAGAAATCAAGCAGGGCATACGCGCGCGAACCCTGGCGAACGAAATTGTGCCGGTGCTGGGTGGTTCTGCGTTTAAGAACAAGGGTGTTCAGGCGATGCTCGATGCCGTTGTTGAATATCTTCCTTCGCCTACCGAAGTTAAGGCGATTGAAGGTGTGCTGGATGATGAAAGCGTAGATGTGCGGGAAGCAGATGACAATGCACCGTTTGCAGCCTTGGCGTTTAAAATTGCGACCGACCCTTTCGTTGGAACGTTGACGTTTTTCAGGGTTTATTCTGGCAGCTTGAAAACCGGCGATACGGTGTTTAATCCGGTCAAGGGTAAAAAAGAGCGTATTGGGCGTATGGTGCAGATGCACTCCAATAATCGCGAAGAAATAAAAGAGGTGATGGCGGGCGATATTGCGGCCGGCATCGGCCTGAAGGATGTGACCACTGGGGATACGCTTTGTGATCCTACTAAAAAGATCACTCTTGAACGCATGGAGTTTCCCGAGCCGGTTATTTCGGTAGCGGTAGAGCCGCGTTCGGTGCCTGATCAGGAGAAGATGGGTATTGCGCTGGGTAAATTGGCGCAGGAAGATCCGTCATTCCGCGTGAAAACAGACCCCGAGACAGGGCAGACGATTATTTCCGGCATGGGCGAGTTGCATCTCGATATTATCGTAGATCGAATGAAGCGCGAGTTTAGTGTCGAGGCCAACATCGGTAAACCACAGGTTGCTTATCGGGAGGCGATCCGAAACATCTGTGATATCGAAGGAAAATTTGTTCGTCAGTCGGGCGGGCGTGGTCAGTATGGGCATGTCTGGATAAAATTTGAGCCCCGCAAAAATGGCGAAGAAGGCTTGGAGTTTGTTAACGAGATTGTCGGCGGGACGGTTCCAAAGGAATACATTCCTGCTGTCGAAAAAGGGGTTGAGGAGCAGATGCAAAATGGTGTGCTTGCTGGCTACCCCTTGCTGGGTCTGAAGGCGACCTTGTATGACGGTTCGTTCCATGATGTGGATTCGAACGAAATGGCCTTTAAAATCGCTGGCAGTATGGCGACTAAGAAGCTCGCCGAGAGTGGTGGTGCGGTCTTGCTTGAGCCTGTTATGAAGGTTGAGGTAGTCACACCTGAAGCGAACATGGGTGACGTAGTGGGTGATCTTAATCGCAGGCGAGGGCTGATTCAGGGTATGGAAGAAGCGCCGGCTGGTAAGGTGATCAATGCTGAAGTTCCTTTGTCAGAAATGTTTGGTTATGCGACAGACTTGCGTTCTGCAACGCAGGGTCGCGCAACCTATACGATGGAGTTTCTGAAATATGCAGAAGCGCCATCTGTTGTTTCTGATGCAATTATCAATAAGTTTTAATCGGTACATAGAATATAAGGGGTGTAACCGTGGCAAAAGAAAAGTTTGAACGTAATAAACCGCACGTCAACGTAGGTACCATTGGTCACGTTGATCACGGCAAAACAACATTAACCGCAGCGTTAACGCGTGTATGTGCGGAAGTATTTGGTGGTGCGAAAGTTGATTTTGCAAACATCGATAACGCTCCAGAAGAGCGTGAGCGTGGTATTACTATCGCGACTTCG
>JBFJVR010000457.1:0-2678 GCA_041624095.1 Oleiphilaceae bacterium | reverse complement strand
TTCTGCGAAGCGATGGATTCGTGACCAGACACTTGTTTGCCTGACCGTTAAATCCATAATAGGAAGCGAAGCGACAAAATATGTCGCCCAAATAACTTCTACCGCATATATTTACAAAAAATTCCGAATTACCGGCTCAACACTCATGCTTTGTCTTGTTTCAGGAAGTCCCGATACCATTGCTCAATTCGCTCTGCCACGCCAAACAACACATAATCGCTGCGCAAGGAGCTAAACATATCGAAGGCATGCTGAGCGCCGCTTACTTCTGCAAACTCAACCGTCTGGCGGGAAACTTCGTCCAGACTACTTGCAAAGAACTGCGCTTCGCCCAAAGAGGTCAAGGAGTCTTTATCCCCATGCACTACCAGAAAAGGTGGCGCGCTGGCGTTAACGTGACGCATGGGAGACATCAGCTCATACAGTTCGCGATTCTCTTCCTTACGCTGCTTGATAATACTTTTACGCAACACAATCTCCAGCCCGACATTTTGTTGTAGCTTTTCCCGATCCATCAGATCGTAAATACCGTAATAAGGTACACAACCCTGGACTTCGGTGTTGTCGTTCTCAAAACCAGGCTGAAGGGCCGGTAAATTAGGCGTCAGCGCTAGCAACGAACACAAATGCCCGCCGGCAGACCCTCCTGTTACAACGATAAAGTCCGGCCTGCCACCATATCCCGCAATATGCTCCTTGACCCATACCAGTGCTTTTTTACAATCGATTATGTGGTCGGGAAACGTCGCCTTCGGGCTCAAACGATAATCGATTGAAACCGATACCCAGGCTCGCTTGGCCATCTCTGTCATGAGCGGCACGCCCTGCTCGTTTTTACTGCCGTATCCGTGAGTCCATGCACCGCCATGAATCTGCAACAGCACAGGAGCATCACTTGGTTGGTCACGACGGCGACGAATATCAAGCTTCAGATTAAAGCCATCAACTTGTGCGTATACCACATTTTTTATGACCTCAACCTGTTCATCCTTCCACGACGAAAAGGGTTTCAGTAACCGGGCCATATCGAGCTCATCGTGACGCTTCCAATTACTCAAACTCTCTAAGTTTCGATGCGGAATGACAATGCTATCCATCAAGACCTTTGCCTTGTAACCCGAAAAATAATGGTAGGCGAGGCTTAGCCAGGTTAGGGCAAGTACCACCATTCCCAGCGCACCCCAAAAACCGTGCACTGCTCCAAACAACACAAACCAGAAAGCAATAAACAGCTCCACTAGCACAACATGCACCGCCAGCTCTCCAACAAGCCAGCCTGCAAGAAAACTATACACACTCCATTTAGGGTGGTGAAACACCGGCCGCAAGACATTCAGCGCGAGCAGCGCACACAGCACAGTAAACAGAAAAAATACCACATTCATTCCAATACCCTTTTTAGGTTAAAGCGCAGACCAACCATTCAATGAATGGCAACACCAAACAATTGATAGTGATACATGCCAACTGCCGCATAAATCAGCGCACCAACCAGCAGCACCGCAACATCAAGATACAACGGTTTCTCGGGCAGTTCCGGCGCAGGCGCTCTTCTGTTTGCACTTACCATGGCTAGCACAGCATAGGCGAGAAACGAGGTAAACAGCAGCATCGATGCCACGTCGCCATTGATAAACAGGTGACCCAAGGCCCATAATTTTACTGCCATGAGCATGGGGTGACGAACACGGCGTTTGAAATTACTGGGGATATACGCTGCCGCAAGAAGCACCATCGCTGGCAGCATCACTATTTTGGTCACAATGGAGAAATAATGCGGTGGCGTCCAAACTTCGACGTAAACGGCCTGCGACTTGCCCCAAACGATTAACGCGAAACCCAGCAAAGCCAGCAAAGCAAAAAGGCCCTTGTAGGGTAAGACACCGAAACGTTCAATCGCCATCTCACGAGTCTGCTGAAACATCGGCAACACGTGAATAGCAAAGAAAATAATCAGCCCTGCGATCAACCACGTCATATGATGTGCTCCTGCTTATTATTAGTTGCGACACAGCATAAGCAATTAACAGGGAAACTGGCTAGCTTTTTGTATTAGAATTACCACTCGAATACGGCAGCGCTAAAACAAGACGAAGCGAGCCAAGCAGCACATCGCGCAACGCGCTTTCCTACCCTTACTAAGGCCACGAAGCCCTTATTTTCAGCTCCGTGACGTGGCAGCCCCGAACCCCAAGGAATCACCATGCATTTGGACAAAGCAAAAAAGCGTATAGCAAAGCACCTTAAGAGAGGGTTTAACGGATACCCTCAGGTTACGCTAGCCTACTTCGGGCCAACACCCGACAGCGCTAGCGAAGTCCTTATCTCGTTTATTTTGGACGCTGATACTGCACCACAGGAACAAAAATTTACCAGTGAGGGCGATGCTCGTGAAGACGAATCAATTCAATCCATGCTGGTAAAAATCATCGAGCGGGCGAACGCAAAAACGGTAATGGAGGTCGACGGCGTCGCCGGGATAGCTGCGTTAAAGGGGTCATAGGCTCAGGGTTATTAAAGGGGGTCAGAGTCAAGACTCTGCCCCCCCTTAGCACTAAGAGGACGCTTGTTCGCTCAAACAATCCAGCTCGCCGGTATTCCACCTAATATAAATAGCATAGAGCCCCCACACACCTACCCTAGAAAAATCATCACTGCCTTCCCAGACCAACAAATCA
>JBFJVR010000456.1:0-2685 GCA_041624095.1 Oleiphilaceae bacterium | reverse complement strand
TCGACCGAGCAAAGCTTACCGCCACGTTTGCGCGCAGCTTCGAAGGCCACCTTACCGATGCGACGAATCTCGGACTCACTGTATACGTAGGTGTTGTACCCCTGACGCTCTCCGTTTTCCAAGATTCTCACGCCGCGTGGCTGACCGAAGTAAATACCGCCCGTCAATTCACGTACGATCAGAATATCCAGACCTGACACCACCTCCGGCTTCAAGGTAGACGCCTCGGCGAGCTGCGGGTATAAAATGGCCGGGCGCAAATTACCAAACAACTCAAGGTTAGAACGCAGGCCCAGCAGGCCTTTTTCCGGGCGTATCGCCATATCAAGCGAGTCCCACTTTGGACCGCCGACCGCGCCCAACAAAATTGCATCCGCTGCTTTGGCTTTGTCGAGCGTCGATGACGGCAAAGGCTCGCCAAACTCATCAATTGCAGCGCCCCCCACTTTTGCGCTATCCAATACCAGACCAAGCCCTAACTTTTCGTTTAATTTTTTTAGCACCAATTCCGCTTCGGCAACTATTTCTGGCCCAATACCGTCACCGGGCAATAGCAATACATTCTTTTGCATATTCTTTTATCCTAATTAAATTGACTATGGTTTATTTGGCGATGGCATCAAACAACCACGGAGCCGATTTACGGCGCGTGGCTTCATACTGCCTGATAGCCTCGGCATCTTCCAAGGTCACCCCGATTTCATCCAGACCATTTAACAAACAGTGCTTGCGGAACTCGTCGATCTCAAACCCAAAGCTTTCACCTTCAGGGCTGACAACAGTTTGTGCCTCAAGATCTACGCCCAGCGTATAGCCTTCGGTGGCAAAAGTGGCATCAAATAAACGGTCAACCACATGCTCCTCCAACACGATAGGTAAAATGCCATTTTTAAAACAATTGTTGAAAAAGATATCGGCAAAACTTGGCGCAATCACACACCGAAAGCCATAATCATCCAGAGCCCATGGAGCATGCTCACGCGATGAGCCACAGCCAAAGTTTTGCCGCGCCAGCAGAATGCTCGCACCCTGATAACGCGCTTGATTCAGTACAAAGTCCTTGTTGAGCGGGCGCCCTTCACAACTCTGATCGGGCTGCCCTTCATCCAGATAGCGCAATTCATCAAACAGGTTTTTGCCAAAACCGGTTCGCTTAATAGACTTAAGAAACTGCTTTGGGATAATCATGTCGGTATCGACATTGGCTCTATCAATCGGCGCGACAACACCGTCTAACTTGGTAAACTTTCTCATCATACTCTCCTAAGACGCCAGCACGTCGCGCACGTCCACAAAATGACCCGCAATGGCAGCAGCCGCCGCCATTGCCGGGCTTACCAAATGCGTGCGCCCACCAAAGCCCTGCCGCCCTTCAAAATTGCGATTGGATGTAGAGGCACAGTGCTCACCCTGCCCTAACTTATCCGCATTCATTGCCAGACACATCGAACAACCCGGTTCGCGCCACTCAAGACCGGCTTCGATGAAAATCTTATCCAAACCTTCTTTTTCGGCCTGAGCTTTAACCAGACCCGAGCCAGGTACGACCAAAGCCTGCTTCAAACTTGGGGCCACCTTACGCCCTTTGACCACAGCTGCAGCATCGCGCAAATCTTCAATACGAGAGTTGGTGCAGGACCCAATAAACACTCTATCCAGCTTAATATCCGTAATTGGCATATCCGCCGTGAGGCCCATATAGTGTAAAGCGCGCTCTATCCCTTCGCGTGCCACTGAATCAGTTGCTTGAGCCGGGTTTGGTATCTTGGCATCTACCGGCAGCACCATCTCTGGAGACGTACCCCAGGTTACCTGAGGCTTTATCGAAGCTGCATCAAGCTCCACAACTTTGTCGAACACTGCATCAGCATCGCTATGCAGGTCTGCCCAAGATTCAAGTGCAGCCTCCCACAGTTCGTCACGAGGCGCATACGGGCGCCCTTTAACATAGTCGATCGTAGTCTGGTCAACGGCAATCAAACCTGCACGTGCACCCGCCTCGATCGCCATATTACATACCGTCATACGGCCTTCCATCGAAAGTGCCTGTATCGCTTCACCGCCAAATTCGATAGCAAAACCGTTGCCACCAGCTGTGCCTATCTCACCAATAATGGCTAGAATAATGTCCTTGCCAGTGATGCCCGGCTGGACATTACCATTGACACGCACCAGCATGTTTTTCATTTTCTTCTGCACCAGCGTTTGAGTCGCCAGCACGTGCTCGACTTCGGAGGTGCCAATACCATGCGCCAGTGCACCAAAGGCTCCATGCGTTGAGGTGTGAGAGTCACCACACACGACCGTCATACCGGGCAACGTTGCCCCCTGTTCAGGACCAATGACGTGCACGATACCCTGACGTTGATCGAGCATCTTGAACTCGACAATACCGAACTCGTCGCAGTTATCATCGAGAGTTTTGACCTGAATCTTCGAAACAGGGTCCGTAATACCGTCGACCCCGCTTGCGCGATCGGTTGTCGGCACGTTGTGATCTGGCGTTGCCAGATTTGCATCAATACGCCACGGTTTGCGGCCCGCGAGGCGCAAACCTTCAAAGGCTTGCGGTGAGGTTACTTCGTGCAGCAATTGTCGATCAATATAGATCAGCGCAGAACCGTCATCGCGCTGCTTGACCAAGTGTGCATCCCACAATTTATCGTATAAGGTTTTACCAGCCAT
>JBFJVR010000455.1:0-2688 GCA_041624095.1 Oleiphilaceae bacterium | reverse complement strand
GCGCGCCTCAAGCCCATAGTCGATGGCAAGCCCGGGAAGATCTTTCTGATGATTGGTACCAATGACATTCATATGGGAAGAGGAGAGCTTGAGATCGCTGCGGATGTAGTCCGTATTCTTGACGCCATACAGGCGGCATCACCTGATACCAAAGTCTATGTGCAAAGTGTTCTTCCGCGCTCCTCCGAATATAGAAGGCGCGTGGAATCACTAAACAGCGCATTGCATGATGTCGTGAAAGGTAAGGCTGTTTGGGTCGATCTTTACTCCGCCTTTCTTGATGAGAGCGATGGTTCAATCATCGATATCTACAGCAATGATGAAATTCATCTGACCGGAAAGGGCTACCTTGTCTGGTCGCGTGTACTCGCACCCTATGTTGGAGAATAGGAATTAGAGCAAGACTAATTGAGCTGCGTCGTATGCGGACTCGACAGTGTTAGCCGAGACGGTCATTTCGGATGTAGACCACGAATCGTGGAAACAGTTGTAGATAATTAAATGTGGGACGATTTTGCGAGCGTGTTCGCTAGTAGATTCACTTTCTTGCGGGCGGGTTGACTAAGGAGTAAGCCGTGTAAGCAACCGCGAGTAGTCAAAAATCTAAGTTGTCGTTGGAGCTTGCGTCTGTGCCTGAGTCTAGCGTGTAAAGATTTACCGGCTTTCAAGCGCTTCTGAAGCAAGCATGGACGTCTAGCAATTTGTATCAGCTGTTTCTGGTAGGTGAGGGTTTCGATGCAGGATAATGCACTTTCATTAGCGATCTACGGCTCCATTGTCTTTGCGGCGATTCTGATATGTAGCGTTGCCGAATTTGTGTCGTTGTCTGTCATTCGCCGTGAGGCGTCTTTTAGGCGCGAGTTTTATCAGCCCCTCAAGAATTTTCTCGTTGTTCTGCTCTGCGGTACCCTGCTAAGCAGGTTGTTTCCCGTGATCGCGGTGGCAGCAAGTGCACTTATTGGGCAGCGCGGGGCGCCCTTTCAGTTGCCGGATATATGGTATAGCTGGATAGCGGCACTGCTTATTTACGAATTCTGGTATTGGCTACAGCACTACCTGGCGCACAAAGTGCGCGTGCTATGGTGCATTCATTCGCCTCACCATGCGCCTGACTGCATAAACATGCTGGTAGGAACTAATCATCATGTGGTTGAAACCTTTCTGTATTTTCCTTTTTTTCTAGGGCTGATGCCGGCGCTGTGTGGTGTTCCAGTGGAGATGGTTGTTGTAGTGAATCTATTTGACAGTCTATGGGGGAGTTTTTTACATATTAGTCCGAAAATTGTGAAAGGTGGGCGCTACGGAATACTTGAATCGTGGATGCAAACGCCGTCATATCATCGCGTGCATCATGCAAAAAACATTTGCTACATGGATAAAAACTTTAATTCGATTACCTTGTTTTGGGACTGGGTGTTGGGGACTCGGCAGCGACTTGAAGATAGTGATCCGGTGCGTTATGGAATTACGCGCGCTGTGAACGTAGAGAGTTTCCGGGATGTGCAGTTTGGTGAATTCGCCGCACTTTGGAAAGCCGTTTCAGCTGCACCTAGTCTGCGCAATAAAGCTGCCTACCTGCTTATGCCTCCCGGTTGGTCGCATACCGGTGATCACGCAACCGTCGCCGCGCAGCAAAGCGCTTGGCGTGATACCGGCAAATTGTAAGTTGTAGTTCATTGGTGCCGCCTCGCGTTCCGAATTTGGGTTGCTCAGTTATTGAACGAGCACCCTTGCTGGAGATAGGTTAACTCTTTGTGTGTTGATTGTGCAGTCAGTCTCGAGTAGGCGTTGGTGAGTTGCCGCAACGTAGCCATTTTCCTTTGCGAAAAATGAAAAAATGAAGCGTCGCCAGACCTATTTGACTCGCTCAATTATGGTTAACACTCCCGCATCCGCATCCAGGCGCACCTTGTCACCGGTCTTGATAACTTTGGTGGCTGTGCGCAGATTTACAATGGCGGGCAAACCGTATTCACGCGCCACAACCGCGCCGTGAGAAACGGCGGAACCAACATCGGTGGCGAGCCCGGCAATCAGGCTGAAGTAGGGCGTCCAGCCGACATCGGTAATGGGTGCTACCAAAATTTCCCCCGGTTCTAGCTGCGCTGCTTCAGAAATAGTCACCGCAATACGGGCAGTACCCTCAACCAAACCGCGACTAACCGGCCGGCCTAACAGTTGGTTTTCATTGGCGGTACCGTCAGGTTTCCATATCACGGGTTCTGGTTTGCCAACGCTGATATCGTCAAATTCCAGTCGTTCTTGAAAGGACAAAGCCACGCGACGTTGCTGGACTTTTTCTACCCATTCAGCGCTGGGTTGGTCGACAAACTGGCGCATTTCGGCGCGGGTAAAAAAGAATATTAAGTCTGCATCTGGCAGGCGGCCCTCTTTGGCGAGCACTTCGCCGAGATGGCGGTAGCCACGCTTCAAGCGGTGAGTGGCTTCTACCAGCAGGCTTTTGGTTTGTTCGCGCTGACGAATCGCCGTGTGGGCCTTGGGCAATAACCAGCGGAGTGCGCGCGGCAGTGTTTTGTAGTCAATGTTAGGGTGCTGTTTTTTCTTGTAGTTACCTTGCAGGCGGGCAGCCAGTGAAGCCTGCATGGTTTCTATGAGTTTTTCGGGTTCGTCTATCCAGCCTTTTTCGCGCACGCATAATTCGCGGTAGCAGCGGTGGCCGTGGCGGGC
>JBFJVR010000454.1:0-2689 GCA_041624095.1 Oleiphilaceae bacterium | reverse complement strand
TCCGAAATGGGCATGGCGATGATGGGGACTGGCTCTGCTACGGGTGAAAACCGTGCCAAAGAAGCGGCCGAGGCAGCCATCCGCAGCCCTCTGCTGGAAGACATTAACCTGCAAGGCGCACGTGGCATTCTAGTGAATATCACGGCTGGCGTTGATTTGAATCTAGGTGAGTTTTCTGAAGTGGGTAACATCATCGAAGAGTTTGCCTCAGAATCAGCTACGGTTGTAGTGGGTACCGTAATTGACCCGGAAATGACCGATGAGCTAAAAGTGACGGTCGTTGCAACGGGTTTATCGAACGGTATGGAAAAACCGGTCAAAGTGGTTGATAACACAGCTAAGCCTGTTGACGGAACGACCGATTACAATCAGTTGGACCGACCAGCAGTGATTCGCCGTCGTGCTGCCGCTGGAGCAGTAGGAAATGCCGCTGTCGACACTAAAGTGAGTCGCAGTGAACAGTCCAGTGTTGATTATCTGGATATCCCTGCGTTCTTGAGAAGGCAAGCCGACTAGCCCTCTCCTGTTAGTCTGCTTAATGTTGCTGCCACAGGCTTTTGTTCCATCGTGGACAAAGGCCTGTGACATTCTGATTACAGATTAACGAATAGTAACTGTTCCGAGTTGGGAAATAGCAGCCTTTCTGTTAGTATGCGCCTGTTTTTTGACCAATTATGGTTGTTACGAAGGTTGAAATAGCTCAAAGATGATAAAACAGCGTACTTTAAAGAATACAATTCGCGCGACGGGAGTAGGTCTGCACTCCGGACGTAAAGTCTATCTGACCCTCAAGCCTGCACCGATCGATTCCGGTATTGTATTTTGCCGTACTGATCTGGAGCCTGCGGTTGAAATAGCCGCGCGAGCAGAGAATGTCGGCGAAACCCTGTTGTCCACCACTCTGGTTAAAGATGGTGTCAAGGTTGCTACAGTTGAGCATTTGTTATCCGCTATGGCGGGTTTGGGTATCGACAACTGTCGAGTAGAATTAAGCGCTGAAGAAGTCCCGATTATGGACGGCAGTGCCGGCCCGTTTGTGTTTTTGATCCAGTCAGCGGGGATCGAAGAGCAAAACGCGGCGAAGAAGTTTATTCAGATCAAAAAAGAAGTGACCATTGAAGAAGACGGCAAGAAAGCAACGTTTTTGCCTTTTGATGGCTTTAAGGTAGGTTTCTCGATCGAATTTGATCATCCTGTGTTTAAAAGTAAAAACCAGGATGCAGCCATTGATTTCTCTAGCACCTCTTTTGTAAAAGAGGTGAGCCGAGCACGTACATTTGGTTTTATGCGTGACATCGAGCGCTTACGCTCAATGAATCTTGCTCTGGGCGGCAGCGTAGACAACGCCATCGTGGTTGATGAGTTCAAGGTATTAAATGAAGATGGATTGCGTTACGACGATGAGTTTGTAAAGCATAAAATTCTTGATGCGATTGGTGACCTTTACTTGCTAGGAAACAGCCTGATCGGCGAGTTCAAAGGGCATAAGTCTGGCCATGACCTAAACAACAAATTGCTGCGTAAACTGATTCAGCAAACTGATGCTTGGGAAATGAAAACATTTGAAGATGCCACTTCGGCGCCCATCTCCTACATGAAACCAGTCTTGGCAGGTTGATACGGCCGGGTCTTAAGCCCGACCGGCAAGACGAGTCAGTATTTTTCTGAGCGATTCATCCTTTGTTTGCCCAGCTTCTTCCAGTAAGAGCTGGGCATTTTCTTTGCTCAGTGTTTTTGTGTTTTGTGTTGTTCGTCGTTGATACTGGGCAGGGCGGATTTTAATGCTCAGCGTGTTAATGCGGGGGATCTGCGGATGTTGATTGAGCCTGTTGATAAGGTCTTGCTGGTTTACCCGCAAGCGTGTGGCGACAGAGGCTGACTGACTGGTCAGAACTAACGTTTTACCCTCTATGCCGTTAATCAGTATTTTATTTCTGAACTGCTTTGGAATGTATTCGTAGCAAAGTTCAGATAAGCCCTGAAGTTGTTCGGCTTTTCCTAAAAGCTGACTTAGGGTGTGAGAGGATTTGTTAATCCTGTCGAGGCTGATTGTTGCTGAAAGCGCTTTGTGTTTTGGTTGTCTTATGGGCATGTTGCATTATTCCGAATAAACAGCCTTGAGTATTGCAATGTTAAACTATAATCAGTAAAACTACCGCCACTTTACATTTTGGTCGCGCTTTCTGGAAAGCAAGTTAAGTAGAAATGAATATAATTTTTGTTGGATCTAGGCACGGTAAATCTCGCACTCTAAAAGTAGGGGCGGTGCAATTATGTGTGATGGCTACGTTCGCCTTTGCCTTGGTTGTTGCCATGGTTTGGTTTGGTTATTCACTTAGTGGTGTGTCGGACAATTCTGCTGGCAAGGGTATCAATGCGTCGCTGGTCCAACAGTGGCAGGACGAAATAAGCCAACAGCGTGTCGCCTTGGAAGAATTAAATCAAAAGTCGCGTGAACAGCTCGATGCCTTGACGCTTAGGATGGGTGATATGCAGGCGCGCCTGATGCGTCTCGATGCCTTGGGTCAGCGCTTGACTGACGTGGCAGGCTTGGATAATGGCGAGTTTGACTTTAGTGCCGGGCCAGCGCTAGGTGGCCCTGTTGAAGCCAGTGTGGGGGAGTCCTACACCATGCCTGAGCTAACAGAAAGCCTTGATCGTATCGCTCAGCAAATAAAAGACCGTGAGC
>JBFJVR010000453.1:0-2690 GCA_041624095.1 Oleiphilaceae bacterium | reverse complement strand
GCCTCCATCGTTCCGCAATCACTATATGATGCTGCAACGCAGTACCTTAACGCCCAAAGCTGGACTGAGGCTATCGCGGTGCTGAGTCACCTGCAATCGGCCTTTCCCGAGAGCGAATTTAAACACTTAAGCAACGAAAAGCTTGTGTTTGCCTACAGCGAAAACCAAGAATGGGTGCCCGCTGCCGAAAAACTGATCGAAATATCGGCTGCAACCCAAGACCCAGTGTTGGCGAGCGAAGCACTTTATCAGGCGGCCGACTACTATCAGCAAGCGGGTTTTTCCTTTGAGTCGACGGAGCTCTTAGCCCGCTTTGTTAATGCGTATCCGCAGCGCTTTGAACTGGCAATTGAAGCCCATAGCCGCATTATCGATTATTACCGCTCGAATGACATGGGCGAAAAAACCAGAGAGTGGCGCAAGGCCTTGGTAGCCTATGAGAAGAGCCGGCCATCCAGACAAACCGATCGTTCACGTTATCTTGCAGCCAGTGCGGCCTTTGAACTAGCGGGTGATAATCTGGCCTTGTTTGAACAAAGTAAACTGACATTGCCCTTAAAAGCCTCGCTAAAACGGAAGAAACAACTGCTAAATAAAACCGTAAAGAGTTATGAGGATTTAGCCGATTATGAAGTAGCGGAATTCATTTCTGCATCGACTTTCCAGATAGGGCGTGTTTATCTGACCTTAGCCAAAGACCTGATGCGTTCGGAACGTCCAAAGACCTTGAATGAACTTGAGCTTGAACAATACGACATCCTGTTGGAAGAACAAGCCTATCCGTTTGAAGAGCAGGGCTTAGAGATACTCGAGCTTAACGTGGCTAAAGTACCCGATGGTCAATTCGACTCGTGGATAGAGCAAACATATGAATTGCTGGCAAATGTAAATCCCACCGCATACGAACGAAAACCTAAAGGCATTGGCTATGCAGAATCGATTTATTAGTTACGCTATTTTAGTTCCTGTGGTTCTGATGCTGGTGGCCTGTGGTGGTGCTAAAAAAGCGACGGTCAAGCCCGTGGTAAAAGCGTCAGTTGGCGCGGCGCCGGTAATGACGCCGGCGCATCAACAGGACTTCAGTACAGCGCTTGCTGCGATGAAGTCTGGAGATAGCGACACTGCCAAGGCTCTGTTTACTGCCTTGATTGCAAGTTATCCAACGCTGGCCGGAGCCCATGTCAACCTCGGCCTTATAGCCTTAAAAGAACAAAACGCGCCGCAAGCAGTAGAGCGCTTTAATCGGGCATTGTCGATTAATCCCCAGAACGTAGCCGCTTTAACTCAGCGAGGGCTCCTGAGCATGCAACGTGGGGCCTTTCGCGAGGCAGAGCAGGATTTGCTGCTAGCAGTCACAGTGATGCCAGATTTTCATCTGGCGCACTATAATCTTGGGGTGCTTTATGAACTGTATTTGCAAGACTATGATGCTGCCATTGAGCATTACGAACACTATGTTGCACAGTCAAAAGAGCAAGATGTTGACACCGTGAAGCGGTGGATAAAATTATTGGAGCGAAAATAATGTTTATACTTAATGGTATGAAATTAAAAGGAATTTTCTCCGTGCTCTTAATTTACACCTCCAGCCCGGTTATACTTGCGGCCCAGCCAGAAAATCAGGTTGAAACCGTGGGTGAAGTGTCGATTATAGGTAACACAGAACTGCCGAATGTCACCTTTAACCTACCCTGGCGCTTGCCTAGTATCGAAAACCGGGAAGAGCAGTCACCAACGAAAGAGTTGGCCGGTATGCTTGAACCTATTGAGCCAGACCGGCATAGACAAATGGTGCACTTTTCACGCTATTTGGAATTGGATGTGGATAAGTTTGCTAAGCATTGAGCATAGTAGGTTAACAAGTGTAAAAAAGCCGAAAACTCTACCCCGGTCTGATAATGACCCTTGCGATCACTTTAGAATGACTAATTATCTTGTTAGGAGAAAAAACAATGTTTGAAACGGTGGTACGTTTTTTCCAGGAAGGTGGGCTATTCATGTACCCCATTGCATTGGTGCTGATTATTGGCCTGGCTATCGCTATCGAGCGGTATATTTACCTGTCCGCAGCGAAGCGCGCAAACCGGGACGCTTTTGACAGGGGCTTGTTGCCGATTCTTAAGAAACGCGATTATAAATCTGCACTTAAATTTTCAAATGATTCCAATACGCCGATTGCCGCCATTATGGGTGCGGGCTTAAGTCGACTTATCGCACAGAGTAGTCGTGATGAAATCGAGTTTGCCATGGAAGAAGGCCTGATGGAGACGCTCCCGCGCCTAGAGAAGCGAACGCAGTATCTGGCAACCTTGGCTAATGTGTCGACCTTGCTTGGTTTGTTAGGCACGATTATCGGCTTGATCGCTGCATTTACCGCTGTTGCGAATGCCGACCCGGCTGAAAAAGCCAGTTTGCTTTCACAAAGTATTTCGGTTGCGATGAATACCACTGCCTTCGGCTTGATGTCGGCGATCCCCTTGCTGCTGTTTCATGCCGTCTTACAGACTAAAACTAACGAAATTGTAGACAGTTTCGAGATGGCAGGGGTCAAATTTCTAAATATGATCGCTAGCCAGCCCACGCAAACTTCGCCATAACTTTTTCTTAGGAAACACATTCGCTAATGGCTAGACGTAAGCACAAAAGAATGGTGCAGCAGGCTGAGCTGGATATTACCGCCTTCATGAATT
>JBFJVR010000452.1:0-2693 GCA_041624095.1 Oleiphilaceae bacterium | reverse complement strand
TTTCGATCATTCGGTTTGCACCGGTACTATCACCTGCAAGCCAAAACTGCTGTGCCACCCAGCCAACACCCAAACCTGCCAACAAAGCAGATAAATACACCGAGAATCTCACCTTGCGTTACTCCCTTTAAGTCGCGCTTAATCAAACCCTAACGACAAGACTCCGTGCCAACGAGGGCCCTACTAATAGGTTTATCGTGTACTTCAAGTATTAGCCACTTTACCTGCTTGTGACGATTTTTTTTTGACCGTTTCGTCATTGTTCCAAAAAAGTCACGGAACTATGCCCGCTTATCATTGATCTGCACTTGCTTTACACGCCAACAAAATACTAAAGTGAGTGTTCTAAAACGTAGAGCTCGATCATGCCAAGACCAAAAACCTTCGACACCTCTTTAGCCCTTAATAAGGCAATGATGCTGTTTTGGCGTCAAGGTTACACCCGCACCTCAATGAGACACCTGGAAAACGCAACAGGGCTCAGCGCCGGAAGCATCTATCATGAATTTGGCAGTAAACAGGCCTTGTTCGATCGCGCACTTCATGCCTACATTGATCACGTCATCAAAGCGAGAATCACCCGCCACCTCGACGGGGCAGAAGATCCTTTAAGCGGCGTGGAACAGTTTATGCTCAGTTCTTTCATCGCACTACCTTCTACTTACCAACAACTATCCTGCCTTTTAGTGAATACCGCAGCCGAGCTAGATCAAAACGAGAGCCGCGTGGGTACCACACTAAAATACGGGCTGAAACTAATAGATGACGCCTTGGCGCGGACACTGGAGCGCGCAAAAGATCGCTCCCAGCTACCCAAAACGTTAAATACTGCTGACAGCGCAAAACAGCTCGGCCTGATGCTACCTGGCATTTTGTTAGCAGCGAAAAATGACGCACCGCACGATGTGCTTGAACGTGCAATAAAACAAACCCTTAGTCAACTTAAAACACCCACAGCAGCAGACCAGCACACTATTGGAGAGAGACATGATTGATTTCATCAGAACCCCCGAGTCACGCTTTGAACGACTGCCCAACTATCCCTTTGAAGCTCACTATGAAGACATTCAGGGCTTGCGCATGCATTACGTCGACGAGGGCCCTCAAGATGCTGATCCGGTATTGATGCTGCACGGAGAACCTTCCTGGTCCTTCCTATATCGCCATATGATCCCCGTGTGCGCCGCAGCAGGCCACCGAGTGATCGCTCCTGACCTGATTGGCTTTGGAAAGTCCGATAAGCCAACCAAAGTGTCCGATTACAGCTACCAAAGCCATATGAACTGGCTACAAACCTTTATTGACCAGCTGAATCTGACAAATATCACCTTAGTTTGTCAGGACTGGGGGTCCTTACTCGGTTTGCGCTTGGCAGCCGAAAACGAGAGCCGCTTTAAAGCCATCGTGGTTGGCAACGGCATGCTGCCAACAGGAGAGCAAAAACCACCCGCTGCCTTTAAATTATGGAAAGCCTTCGCGCTCAACAGCCCATGGTTTCCGATTGCACGCGTCATTGAATTCGGCAGTTTTAAATCGCTAAGCAAGGATGAACGCCGCGCTTACGATGCACCGTTTCCTTCAGGAAAGTACAAAGCGGGCACACGCGTCTTCCCGGCACTCGTTCCGGTCAGCACCGACGACCCGGCAAGCGAAGCAAACAAAGCCGCCTGGAAGGTTCTCGAAAACTGGCATAAACCCTTTCTCACCACCTTTAGCAATGGCGACCCCATTACCAGAGGCGGAGACAAATACATGCAAGCTCGTATTCCGGGAGCGAAAAACCAAAACCACCTTACCTTGAAAGGAGGACACTTCTTACAGGAAGACTCGGGCACCGAATTTGCCAATGCCGTTAATTCGCTGCTTAGCGACCTCGCCACGCAATCCACTAAGCAAGCGCAATAGACCGCCACTTCGGTCATGTAAGGAAGGCGAGTCAGGCTCGGCGCTCACCTGCAGAGCCCTGACTCTTGCGTTTGCACAGCCTATTCCCAAACACATAGGACTGTTTCACAGAATCCCCCCCGACCTTGCCATACAATAATTTAACGCTGCCGAAGTAGTAAGTAGAACAGCCGCTAGCCCCCTTATCGCATGTAAGCATCTGATTTGTGATTGTATTTAATAATGAATAACCCTCTGGCTCAGAATTTTGCTCATCTAAACCTGTTATTGGTCGATGACCATCCCTTATTCCTCGAAGGCTTACAGTTAATACTAGAAAACCACTGCTCTAAAACCACACTGTTATGCGCACACTCACTCGCCGAAGCCAAGCAGCTCATCACTATAAACCCCACGATAGACTTGGTTTTACTGGACCTTAACCTTCCCGATGGCAAAGGGCTATCTTTAATTCAAACCATCCGCGCGCAAGGTAAGTTTATCCCCTGTGTTGTTCTATCTGCTTCTGAAGACGCCTTTGACGTTAAAACTGCACTCAAAGCCGGAGCCAGCGGGTTTATCAGCAAAGCTGCGGGCGGGCAGAACCTCATCGGACAAATAAGTACCGTGCTCGCAGGCGGGCGCTGCTTACCTGATTTCTACCCTAAAGATGGGTGCAACAACGAAGAAGCGCTGCCCCTGCTCACCCCCAGACAAACTGAAGTGCTGCAGCTGCTATCTGAAGGACTGCCAAACAAAAGTATCTGCCAAAAACTAGACCTCACCGAACACACCGTTAAAAGCCATAT
>JBFJVR010000451.1:0-2699 GCA_041624095.1 Oleiphilaceae bacterium | reverse complement strand
CCAGCTGCTTTCGTAACGCTCGAGCTTCTGGTTGCCATCGAATTTCATCGGCATCGCTTCATAGCGCAAAACCTGTGTACCGCCAAGCTCAGACGTAAAGAAGCCCCAAATAGTGAGCTCCTTGATCTGGCAAATGAATGGGGCATCGCTGACAAACTCGCGCTGAGTATTACCAAATTCATACCACGAGGAATCTCCCGCTGCCGCTTCCATCTCCTCAAGAATTACTTCCTGCTGTTCGGGTAATAACTCGTAAAAAAGCTTGCCATGAAGCTGTTTCGACCTCGCCGTAAGCGCCACCAATCCGCGGTTGAATATTGCACGCTCATCGTCGTCAAACCAATCAGCCACCATCAACTCAATAAATTTCGGAACGCCAGCGTCAATCGCCCCAGGTGTATCCGTGGCGGGAATAATAATTTCGGCTACCGACGAAACCACCCGCCGTTGAGCGTCGGTGAAATAGTTCACAGAAGTAACGTTGTAATTGGCCGCTGTCATGAAATGTTGCTGTTTCTGCGTTACCGTAAAACCAACTTGGCTCGCGGCAGCACCACTTACTAGTAGCGCCGCGCATTGCATAAATTCGCGCCTATTCATGAGATCCAATTTCCTTTTCCCTGTTCGATTTCAATGCGCGGTAAGCCTCCCTCCATGGAACGATAATCAGCACAGCAACAACTACGCAGACCAACGTTTGATTAGACCAATTACCGAAATAATATCCCGCAGCCTTGAACACGCTATAGCCCCAGTAGACTGCGTCAACGCCGGTCAGGTGGTGAAGTTCGTAGAATAGCGAGGCTGTCGGTAACAGCAGAAACTTAAGATAGAAAGCAACAGCTAGCGCCACGATAACCCGCCGGCAATGCACATCCACAAATTGGTTCATTAAATATATACGCCTCGCATGAAAATGATTTTCTGGACAACTTTTGCAAGCGCTATTTTACGGATACCTAGGAGATAGCTTAATGAAAGGACTATCGGCGAGATGCATTTCCAGCATTACCCCCCCTTTCCGCTTCACGATTTTTCCTTCTTGCAACACGACACCTAGAACGCATTTACGCGTGCGGCTGCTTACATATACTTATATATAAGTTATCAATAACTACTGGCCTATGTCAACGACTATTCCCCACGAAAATTTAAACCCCTTTTTTCATCCGCGACGAGCTGCGCATGGGTCTATTCGACAACAGGCCATGTCAGTAACTGCCAGCAAAACCGCCCATACCACGATTCCCGCTCTGGAACATACCCCCTTTTTTGCCATATTGACAACTAGGATATATTACAGTTAAATTATCAGTAATATAATTATGTAAAACCCTAGAGGAAATCAGCTGCAGCTGACAGAGATACATCCCATTCCGACCCCAAATCCTACAAGTAGGATCACAGCTTCCCGGCGAAGTTTACAAGGACTAACATGAACGTACCCCGCAATCGCTTTTTCTGGACTCTCCCTGCCGCACTCACCTTAATCGCTACGAGTGGAGGTGTTCACGCACAAGAGGAATCAGGCGCACTGCAATCACAAAGCAAACGATCAGATCAGCTGGAAGAGGTTGTTGTTACAGCACGGCGCCGTGAAGAAAGCCTGCAAGATGCCCCAGTCGCAGTCTCCGCCTTTTCTGGCGATGCTATGCGGGAAAAAGGGTTTACGAATATAGGCGACTTAACCAAATCAGTACCGAGCCTGCAGATTGCGTCACCCCAGTCCACCCAGATATATATTCGCGGTGTAGGTGAACGAACAGGCTTCGTACGCGTGGACCCTACCGTCGGTATCTACCTTGACGGCCTGTATATTCCGCAAACTGACGGAGCGCTACTGAATGTTCTGCAGATTAGTAGCGTTCAGGTCTTACGTGGGCCACAAGGTACGCTGTTTGGAAAAAACACCACCGGCGGCGCGATCGTAATGACGCTGGAAAAGCCGTCGCAGGAGTACTCTGCAAGTCTGACAGGAGGGTTCGGAAACTATAATTTACGCGATTTATCCGGCACTATTAATGGCGGTCTCTCCGATAACTTTGCAGCCAGCCTTGGCTTCTCCGCAGTAAAGGCTGATGGTTATACGAAAGACATCTCCGGCTATGAAACTGGCAACGAAGATTCAGTTACCGGCATAATACAAACGCGCTGGGACTATTCTGAATCTTTGACCGTTGACTCGATGTTCTATTACGGAAAAAGTGATGAAACTGTATTGGGGTCTAATTGTGAGCTCGTCAATGTCGATGCACTCACGGTTAACGGGCTTTACATCCAATGGCCTGGCGACACCTCCCCGTCACACCCTTCACCATCCACTCCTTCTGCCTGGGCAGATAATTGCAACGCAAACAGCGAAGAAGTACTAGGCGACCTTACAACAAACATGGGCAAGGATGCCGCTCTAGCATTGACCCAGACCAACATGCTGTTTGGTACAACGCTAGATTGGGCGCTAGCAGAAAACCATAATTTGAAATTTCTGGTTGGCTGGCAAGACGGTCTTGAGGAAGGCCCCTTACAAACTAATGATTCGGATGGCGGCCCGCAATTTCTTCTCGGATCTTACAATATAGACGACTCAGATAGAGATTCGTACAGCTTGGAGTTGCAACTGAACGGGAGCCTGTTCGATTCACGGGTCACGTACTCCTCCGGCTTGTTCTACATGCAACAGACCAACAGTGAGCAATTTG
>JBFJVR010000450.1:0-2701 GCA_041624095.1 Oleiphilaceae bacterium | reverse complement strand
GGAGCCAAATTGCGCGACTGCGCCCTATAGTTCTAGCGAAAAAATCTCCGAACTTAGAAAGTCGGAGATTCCATTCTCGACTCATCAAGCCATAGCCCTTAGATATCAAATACTTGCTCGCCGCGTTAAAAAAATATTCCCAAAGTGATTTTTTATATCAACTTCCAAACTCAGAAGAATTATCCCCGTCTTTGGCGTTTACTCAAGTCCGTAGCCAATGTTGACGCTGCCGCCATTCAGATTCGCAGGCTGCGCTACCTGACTGCTCATAATTATTAACGATAAAAAATCATAAAAATACCAAAGGAGAAAACCATGCGATACCAAAGCGCACTGCGCGCGGTACTAAGTCTAGTGCTTTTATTCGCTGCCACGGATGTACTCGCCGGACAGAAACCTTGCTTCATCTTTGTACACGGCATGAACGTCAGCAACGACACCTACGTCGACTGGAACAAAGCCCGCAGTTACTGGGTTAAGAACGCACATGACGGGGTTGGCTACGCGACAAAAGACTTTTCCGCGTCCTACTACGTCGTGGGCTATGACGGCACCCAGCCCTATTGGGAGGCCTTGGCGGCAGGTGAGGTTGCAAACGAGATCGCCAATGCTACCACGGGCGGCGCAGATGGCGGCGGTAACACCTGTGACAAGACCTATGCAGAGGGCGGCGAATTTTGGGTTATTGCCCACAGCATGGGCGCTACCATCATGGATTATATCCTGGGCAACAACGATCCATCAGATCCCAATTATAACTACAACGGACCCTATGACACGGTAGCGGAACACATCACTCGCGTTATTACCCTGGGTGGTGCACACCGTGGTTCGCAAATAGCAGATCATTCCTGCGGATTTAGTCAAAGCCGTTACTGTAAAGGATTGGTCGGACTATTTCCGACATGCGACACCGGCGATACAAGCGCAACCTGGTGGCTCCGCTCAGCTGATGACGTGCAAGTGCGCACCTACGCAAATGCTCCCGCAAAAGACATCTATCTTATTGGCGGATACGAAGCAGGCTTTCAAGCCAGCCTTTGCCTAAAAGGTGAAGACGATGGCCTGGTGCAGTACTCCTCACAGTTTGCCTGTGACGGTCCCGCAATCTACAGCTACAACCATTCCAATGTGTGTGATAACAGCTACAAGCAGGAAATCTCCGGTTTTTTCAATCTGGACACCGCACACGAAGGACACCTCGACCAACGCAACGGTAATGACCAGGATGACCGCCGTTCTATCCCGGACGGTTACTGGACCTGTGGCGGACAACCCTGCGCGCCCAACACGACCGTACAAACCAACATGAGCTCCATGCAATTCATTAGCGAGCTGTATTGAGCCATCCATAACAATAACGATAGGGAAATATAGAATGAACAAGCCGATTTTAAAAACACTCGTCGCACTTTCGCTGCCAGCGCTAACATCGCTGTCGCTACAGGCAAGCGCTGACCCCGGTTTTATCGCACGCGCCGACCTTGACTATCAGTCGCGCGCCAGGTTTCCGGAGTGGTCTCAACCACTGCCACCCGGCAGTTTGGATCCGCTGGTCACATCGCGCACACCAAGCGTGCAGACCACATCGAACCCGGACGGAGCCAATCCTGTGTTATCAATCTGGTCCTCGGATATACGCTACGAGTTGGGTGACACTGCAAAACTCTATGCTCGTCTCGTAGACGCAGGCACGAGCGGCTCAGACGGCATGCCGATGCAAACATCAAGCGGTGTAGGCGGCTGGGCTATTTCTGCAGAGTTGGTCGACAATTCAGGCAAGTCCATCGCCAAGCTCAATTATCGTGACGACGGCAAAGGTGGAGACGAGCAAGCCGGTGATGGCACCTATACGGCCAGCTATCAACTGCCCGAAGATATTCAACCTCCCGTCGGTCGCGCTACAAATATCGGTGTAAAAATCGCCGCCGTGAATGAGGCGAGTGAAACGCGCTACGCAACCAGCGGATTTCTCTATAGCCACCCGGCAGGGGAACTTACCGGAAAATTCAAAGACAGCGTTTCCGAGGGCAACCTGAAATTCGGTGTTGAGGTACGTGCCAATTCGGCGGGACGCTTCCATCTGTCAGGTGTTGTCGCAGACCCGAGTGGAAACCCTATCGCCACCGCGCAAACCTCGGTTGAACTTCAAGCCGGTGTTCACTGGGTAGATCTGACCGCCTACGGTCTAATTCTGCGCGAAAAGAATGTTGCCGGGAGCCTTTCTCTGGCCAGCGTAACGCTGACCAGTACGGGTTCAATGCCGAACGCTCTGGGAAAAATATTGACAGACGCGCACAGCACCAGCGCTTATCTGCCAATCGCATTCACCGATAAAGTCTTTAAGAAGTAGATTGGCAAAACCCCCAGGCGATAAGTAATTTTATTATCTATCGTTTAACGCTGCCGACGGCTTAACGCCGTCGGCTTTCGTATTCAGAACGCACGATCCTGACTACGGATTCATCGTTACAATTCCCGCCCTTCTCCACAACAATTCCTCAAAGATGCTAAAGGAAACGTGCTCTATCCTGCGCTAACACCGACATATGCTTACCTATATGTCGGATAATCCGACCGCACCTTTTACACGCTATTCCAACACCGCCTTATAAAGACTTTGCTTGGGCGTAGCCATAACCTTGCGTACCAAGGGCGCAAACAAGTCCAGCGACAATACTGGTTTCGATGCATCGAAGGC
>JBFJVR010000449.1:0-2709 GCA_041624095.1 Oleiphilaceae bacterium | reverse complement strand
TCCATAAGCCTGTTCCGCCACTGTTGTGCGCATACCTTAAGTGGTGGTTTGTCGCCGCTTTGAGCCTTGCCTGGGTAGCAGAACCCCATCGGTAGAATGGCGACTTTGCGCGGGTCGTAAAAGCTTGTTTTATCTATCCGCATCCATTCGCGCAGGCGTTGTCCGCTGGGGTCGTTAAATAAGGTTGCGGATTGATGTGCTTTCAAGCCGGGCGCTTGGCCAGCAATAAGAATGCGAGCCTCAGGGTGAACTTGCAACAACGGCCGTGGTTCTAAGGGCAGGCTTGCACTGCAAAGGGTGCAGCTGCTAATTGTTTCGATAAGTTGTTTCATAATGATGACGTATGCTTTGGTGCTACGAACAACCTTAAGCTTAATGAATTTTTTAGTCAGTTAATTTTGACCCAGCTAAATAATGGGCAAGTGCTAAGCCTCAGCTAAATGCGGTAATAGTCTTTGAAGTGATCGATAAATACGCGGTTCTTTTTGGGTTGAAACTCCAGTTTTGGGTAGACCAGGTAAAGTGGTACGGGGGGCAGTGGCACGCTCTCTGTTAGGTCGATTAGCGTGCCGTCTTGCAGGTCTTTTTCGACCACATGGTGGAATAGCGCAGCAGCACCAACGCCCTCTTTAGTTAGATTATATAGAGAGGCAATATCGTTTACAGCATGGTATTTGTTGAGGTTGAAGTCTTTAAGCGAAGAAAGTAGCCCCCGACTTAGATGCGAAAAATTAATGTAGGAGGGGATTAGGTGTGGCATGTCGAAAAGTGCGTCAATAGAGTCGGGCATGCCATAGCGGGAGATTAAGTTGGGGCTGGCACAAAACATTCGTCGCAGGTTACCGAGCTTGATTGCAACCAGGTTTGAGTCAGAAAGTTCACTCACCCGAAATGCAAAATCTATTTTTTCGGATATGAGGTTTACCACTTCAGTGGAGGCTCGCACATCGAGTTTGATATGCGGGTTTTGTTCGGCAAAACTGCCTAGCGCAGCGCTGACGCTTGAATAGGATAAACCATTTGGCCAGGTCAGGGTGATGCGCCCTGAAGGGCTGCTCTTGAACTCCAAGAGTTCGACCCGGGTGTCTTCCATGCGTTGCACAATCTCTTTGCTCCGCTGGTAGAAAAGCTCTCCGGCTTCGGTCAACTCGAGGGTTCGTGTTGTTCTTACAAGCAGTTGCACGCCAATCTTTTTTTCCAGCGTACTGATTTGTTTGCTGATGGCCGAGGGGGATTTGTGCAGTAGCTTGGCCGCTGCTGAGAAGCCGCCCGCATCGACCACCTCGACAAATATTTTGTGTGATGTCATGGCTCATACCTGTGAATATTATTCACAATACATATTATATTATTGCGCTATATTCACAACGCTATGTTACATATAATTTCGCTTATAACAGGCCTAAAGCGGTTTTTGGGTTTGTTTTTGTGTGGGGTGCATAACTTGTTTGGCGTTGCATCCCGCACCTTTTAAAGCACAATTTAAGTAGTAGGTGTGAAGTCATGAGCGTTGCAAGCAAGGTCGATAAGCGTCAGGAGATGCAGTGTCTAAATCAGGAAGAAAGAGAGCTTGGCCTTCGTGCTTGGATCGCTCGGCGTGAGGGAGTGTGCCCTTACGCTCCTGGCATTGCGCGTTTTACCCACCTTCCCGCTGGTTTAAAGCTCGATCACGAGTCAGTTCGCTATGCTGCGAGTGAACTTGGCGCTTTCTATAAGGCTAAAAGTAAGCAAGGTAAAGTCATGCGCTGGATGCTTATTCCGGCTGAGGAGTGGGTTGACCACGACACAGCAAGACAGCAAACAGAAATGCTCTATTTTCTGTTTGTGGCGGCGTACTTCTATATCGAAGGCGACAAAAAACGCATGAAGGCTGCGTTAATGGGGCAAATAGCGGGAGTAGATCTGGGCCCTAATGGTGAAATTAATAACCCGGTAATTGGCAAGTTGGCGAGTGCTAAAAAGGAGGCACTGCATCCCAGAAGTCTTTTTTGCACGGCGCTGGCGCCGACCTATTCATCTAACAAATTTTATCGTTATGCACCGCATAGCCTGCTGGTAATGGTTTATGCCAACGATTTTATGGCAAAAAAACGTCACGTCGATGTGATCTCGCGTATCACCCACGAAATGATATGCAGTAACCTAATGGAGTTATGGGGCGAGGATATTGACTGCAGTGTCGAGGCGATCGCAGCAGAGCTGCCATATTGGGAGCGCTTGATTGAGATGGCGGTACGAAGTATTGCTCTCGCCAAAGTGGATGCAGGTTCTATATCCCAGGTAATGAACGCTTTCCGTAGGCTCGATGGGCGTCATGTCGATGCTTTGTGTCAACGAGAAATAAGCTGCTTACCCGTGCTGGCGTCTTTGTGTGCTAACACTGGGCAAAGTTTTTTCGTTTTGCTTAATTCTCTCTTCTCCGGTTCAGGTTTGTATGTGTTGCCTAAGCAACCCAGGTAAAAGCGACCCTAACTATTCTTAACCCTATGGCGCGCTTTTTGGCCTTGTTGTTGCTGCACCCTGCGATTTGTTTAGAAGGAAAGACCCTCACCGCCGGGGAGTTTTGGCTGTTAAATTTTGCCGGTACGCGAGGAGCCGAGTCGATTGCCTTGATTTTGCTCTTACCCGATGCGTTTGCCTTTAAAGCGTTATTTTTGTCGATGGCTTTTGTGATGATTTTATTCTCCTTGGTGTGCTACCCATTGGTGA
>JBFJVR010000448.1:0-2713 GCA_041624095.1 Oleiphilaceae bacterium | reverse complement strand
TGAGTCGACATATGGTGTTATCTAGATCGCGCTGCTCTCTTAATTCCAGCAAAAAGATAAACGACATTGAGTCATAGTGAGCTACTTCGCCATGCTCAGTCACCGGGACCAAACCATCCAAAGCTGAAACCTCGAGACAAAGACGCTTGGCAAAAGCAATTTGTATCTGCTCTGCATAGTTATGCCCCAAGGTTTTATCTATTTCACCAAAACGACCGAGCAATACTTTAACCAAAGCAAAATCGACGTTTTCGTCATTCAACCTGTCGATCACCTCAAATAGCGGTACCTTGTTAGGCAAGCCGGTACTCGATTCATGCGTAGAGTGATACAGCAACTGTTCTTCGACCTGCATGCGCTGTTCGGTTTCTTTTAGCTGGCTACGCTGCGCACGATAGCGGGCTTCTCGCTCGACATTCAAGCGATCTGCCAAAGCAAAACTTAACAATACGGCCTCTAGCGCGGAGCCATAAATCAAGCCATATTCGGTAAATCCGTTGCTCGCGATGAGCCCGAATTTGTTCAAAGCGGTACTGGTGGTTCCCAACAACAAGGCGAACCATGCAATGGTGTAATAACGTGCCGCAACCAGCCCCCGACTCCAGGCGACCGGCCCCGACGCCAGCATTAACACACTAGCGCCTATTACCATAAATACCGACGCCTGAGTCGACATACGATAGGACAAAAAGAAAGCACCTAGGGTGCACAAGGCCGCTATGCAAATTACTCCACGAAACAGGCTATTCATTAGAGGCGCAGTTTCCCTCAGGTTCAAAAAGGAAATCGCAAATAAGGAACCGAACAGCATTGTCGCTGGCACAAAAAACAAGACACTCAGCTGGTGCAACGCTGGCAAAGCGGGATAGAAAAACTGGAACAACACGCCGTGCATCGAAGCCTGCATCAGCGCGAAACAGCTAACAAACCCGACGTAGTATAAATAGGCGCGTTCACGGATAGCAATAAACAGGAACAGGTTATACAACACCATAACCAGCATCATGCCGTAATACAGGCTTTTTAGTGCCAATTCCTGCTGGTCTTCGAGTAAAAACTCATTTCTGTCCCGAACCGAAATCGGTAACTGTAAAGCTCCCTCACTCTTCGCTCGGATATACACATCGTAGCGTTCGTCTTGCGGAAGATTAAAGGGAAACAAGAAGTTTCGATGTTCGATGGGTCGGGCATTGAATTGACGGGTGTCTCCGGTCAGATACTGTCGCACGACTTTCCCGCCTTGAAGAATAAAAACATCTAGCTCATCCAACAAGGGGTACTCGATCGCAAGCAACAGGTCGGCCGTTTCTACAAGTTCGTTACTAAGTGAAAAGCGAAACCAGAAGGCACTCTTACTATAACCAAAATTGGGGGTGTTTTCCTGACTGTAGCGCCATGCGAGAGGCGGCATATGCGGCGACAAAGAAAGCAGAATATCGCTAATACCCATCTGTCCATCGGCGTCCTCGAAATACGCCAGTTGATTACCAATCGAACGATTTGCAAGCGGCAGCGTCAAAGAAGGCGGGGTATTCTGGGCAACGATGTTCACCACAGAATCGCCATAAGCGAAAGACGAAACGGCCAAGCCAAGTGCCAAAACATGCAGACAAATTAGACGATAACACGCCCAAAATTTGCTTTTCTCCGTCAATTTAAACCCCTCTTCGAAGATCAAACCAGCATCATGCTTAGCCTGTGTTTACCTTTCACTGACTATTGAGATTAATAACAAGTGTAGCTTCCTAATAAAACTTAGCTTACCTCATTGCTCTTTTTACTCGCCCTGCCCAGATATTGTTGCAACGATACGCCGCGCACCTGCGTTAATTCGATGTTCTCCAAGGTAAATTCCTTGCCAGCAACCCAGCAACAACTGCCCTTGCGAAATCGGGACGCTCAATTGCGTTCCAACCAGAACGGATTTGATGTGAGCGGGCATGTCGTCGGGCCCTTCATCATCATGCTCATACCTATCGCTGTCGGGTACGCTTTGCAAAAAATATCGCTCCAGGTCTCGCCTCACACTGGGGTCAGCATTCTCATTGAGCGTTATAGACGCAGAGGTATGTTGCAAAAACAAATGCAAGATTCCTGTTTCTATACATTGCAAGCCTTCTAGCTGGCTAAGTACTTCAGGAGTGATGAGATGAAAGCCTCTGGATTTCGGCGATATTAGAACTAATTTTTGTGTCCACATACTATGCCATTTTTGTAGTTTTTTATTGCACTGATTAACAGACGTTTACACGTAATAAGTACAGCATTGTGGCTGCGTGCGCCACGTTGACCAATGGATCAATAAGCGCTGCCAGATAGCAATATAAACATTGTCATAAAGTGTGACAATTCATTTATTTTTTGAACCCGAGAAAGATAAACAAGTCTAGGTAGTCTAAGCTTTAAACAGGTTAATTTCGTTTTTTGTTTTAATTGAGAAGCCAACTGCCGATAAGGTATTCAGGACCAACATGATTAAGTAAACCACATATTGCTTCTAGGGGGCGACATGAGTATTTTCAGCCACTATCAGTCTCGGTACGAGTCCACTCAACAAGAAGAATTCACGCTAGAAGAGTACCTTCAGCTCTGCAAGAGCGACCCCGGTGCCTACGCCACCGCAGCCGAACGCATGCTGCTGGCTATCGGCGAACCAGAGCACATTGACACTTCAAAAGACCCCCGCCTGAGCCGGATATTTTCCAATAAAGTC
>JBFJVR010000447.1:0-2741 GCA_041624095.1 Oleiphilaceae bacterium | reverse complement strand
TTGCGGAATTTTAGCTAGAACGCCCTGTTGGATTTTGGTCCATATTCTTGGTACGGCAAAAAACAGCGTAGGCTGTACGTCCTGAAGATTAGCGGCAAAGCGATCCAAAGATTCGCTGAAATAAACCTCTGAACCCGCCACAATAGAGCTGATTTCGGAAACTATGCGTTCCGCTATGTGGTTGAGTGGCAGGTAAGAAATGACGCGTTCCGCGACGCCTTGATAAATCCCGTAGGCGGCTTGTTGACGCTCATGCTGCATTACCTCGTTGGCACACTGATACGACAACATGACGCCCTTGGGCGTGCCAGTCGTGCCTGAGGTATAGAGAATGGTGAAGATCTCGTCCCGCTCAGGGTGGTGAACCTCCTCTGCCGGTGCACAATTGCTTAGCAGTTTATCCCACTGAAGCTGGCAAACTACCTTACTGTTGCCCGGGTAGTGTGGAAAGGCGATACAGGCAACTGATGCGGGCACACCTTGTTTTTGCGAGTCCCAGTTTTCGAGTTTACCAACGAAGAGCGCCTTAACTCCGCTTAAATCAATGACTTCGTTCAGATCACTTGCTGACAGCGTGGGGTAGAAAGGCACTGAAACGTAGCCTCCCATAAGAATGGCCAAGTCGGCGATAAACCATTGAGCGCAGTTTTTCGAGAGCAAGCCGACATGGTCGCCGGGTTTCAGACCCTGTTGCCGCAATGCGGTAAGTATGCAGCGCGCCTGATGACCTACTTCGCTCCAGCTCAGGCTGTGCCACCTTTCACCTTCGGGCTGATATAAATAGGCTTTGTCGGGATGAAGCTGTTCACGCTGGTAGAATATTTCCAGAAAGCTCTTTGCATCGCGCATGGCGTTTGTTTCTAGAATGCTCGAGTCCTTTTTTTGGCTGGAATTAGTGGCGCTCATTGTCCGCTCCGCGGTGAAACAAAAATCATTACTCATCGGACGAGCGAAGATACTCGCCGTGCGGCCTATGTGTTTACGTACTTTACTCGTCTACGAAAAGGTCATTCATCAAAGCTTTGCTTGGGTCTTCGGAATAGCGATAGTGGTCAAACTCTGTTACACCCCTTTGGCGCAATAGCTGTTCATCTATGATGATTTCGCCGCTTAGTTCGCAATTTTCTGTGCTAATGATCTGGTAGGCGGCATCTGCCATGATCGCCGGTTTACGGCCTTTTTCGAGCGCGGCTTTGCCTCCACCTTCAAATTCTATCGCCGCTGTCGAAATCAGTGTTTGTGGCCAAAGGGAATTAACTGCTATTCCGTAACGCTTGTATTCTGCTGCAAGCCCCACGGTTAACATCGACATTCCATATTTAGTGACGGTATAGGGGGCATAGTGCTGAAGCCATTTTGGATCCATATTGATGGGCGGCGATAAACTTAGAATATGGCCGTTAGCAGATTTTTTTAACCATGGCAGGGCGGCCTGAGCCAACGATAATACCGCGCGCGTATTGATCTGGAACATCAGGTCAAAGCGCTTTAGGGGCAGCATTTCGGAATTCATTAGCTTAATCGCCCCGGCATTATTGATGACTGCATCAATGCCGCCGAAGCGCTCTGCGGTGGCAGCAACCATGCTGGCGACGGCTGTGTCGTCGCGTACGTCCAGTTGATAAGCCAGAGCTTGGCCGCCCGCAGCTTCGACTTCTTCCGCGACGCTAAAAATGGTGCCCGGTAATTTGGGGTGAGCTTCGGCAGACTTGGCCGCGATGACGATATTGGCGCCATCTTTAGCGAATGTCAGGGCCATTTCACGACCGATTCCTCGGCTTGCTCCGGTAATAATAATGGTCTTGTTTTTTAAATTGCTCATTGGGCTATTCCTGTTCGTCAGGTGTAATGGTGACCAGTAACTGACGCAGTTTTACTTGATCGCCCTGGCTGACATTAATACTTTCGATGGTACCGTTGGTATCCGCCTTTAAAGGGTGCTCCATTTTCATTGCTTCCAGTATTACCAGTGTCTGCCCCTTGCTAACACGGTCGCCGACCTTAGCTTGAACATCGATAATAGCACCATCCATACTTGCTTTTACTTTTCCGGAACCGCCACTTTCTTGCGCGGCTATCGCGGCATGAGTACAGTCTTCGAACACAAAGTATTCACTGTCAATGCGTAAAAATATCTGGCTTTGTCTAATCAGGTAGTGGCAGGTTTTTCTGACGCCATCATGCTGATATACAAGGGTGTTTTTATGGTCGCTGATCAACTGCAGCTGAGTCTGCTGTTCGCCTTGGCTTATGGTGAATTGTTTGTCGTCCTGATGCAGGCTAAGCTGCCATTGTTGCTCGCCACTTTTCAACTGATAGGGCCAGGGTGCTTGCCCGGTATTGCTCCACCCCGAAAGTTCGTGACTAAAGTCGTGTTGCGGGCTTTGTTCCAGAAAACTAATGGTTGTCGCCAATGCTGTCGCGATCGCACTGGGGGGTTGTGTATGCAGGGTCGGACTGTCGACGAAATCCTCACCGATGAATGCGGTTGTTGCTTCTCCGGCGATAAACACCGGGTGACGTAATACTTCGCAGAGGAAATTACTGTTGACCGTAACGCCGAACAAGGTGCTTTCTTCAACTGCACGCACGAGACGGCGCCGCGCTTCCTCTCGGGTGTTGCCGGAGGCAATGATCGGGGTATAGGCAAATCCATCGGAGCGATTCCGAATAAATTCATGCAGGTATTCGGCTTCGATCTCAAATCCCCACACATCGGGCCGGACAAATTCCAGGACACG
>JBFJVR010000446.1:0-2750 GCA_041624095.1 Oleiphilaceae bacterium | reverse complement strand
GCGCCAAAGAAGTGATTGCCTACTCGGGAACCAGCGGTGGTCAAAAAAAATCAGCGCTATACTTTGAAATAAGAAAACACGGGAAGCCCCAGAATCCCTCTTACTGGCTAAAGAAAAACGGCTTGAGACGATAACAACTCCAGGATACTTGTTAATGAAAGCACTTTCAGTTTTTGCTCTTTCCCTTGCGACCAGCATGTTTGCTCTCGCCGCTCACGCAGAAGAAAGCTCAACCACAGCCGCAACAGAAATAAGTGACCCGGCTCCTCAGGAAGCACTTCCTTTACCACTTGAAGAGCTGCGTAAGTTCACCGATGTGTTTGGCAAAATAAAGCAGGATTACGTCGAAGAAATAGATGATGTGACGCTTCTAAACTATGCAATTCGTGGCATGCTTAGCGGGCTAGACCCCCACTCCGCCTACCTTGAGCCCAGTGCATTTACCGATTTGCAGGAAAACACCACTGGCAGTTTTGGCGGGCTCGGAATCGAAGTCGGCATGGAGAACGGTTTCGTCAAGGTCATTGCTCCCATTGATGATACACCAGCACAAAAAGGCGGCATTTTAGCCGGCGACCTGATCATTCAACTCGACTCGCGTCCGGTTAAGGGCATGAGCCTGAACGAAGCCGTCGAAACCATGCGCGGAGAAGCAGGCACTAAAATCAAGCTGACCATCGTCAGAGCCGGCGAGCGTGAACCGCTTGAGTTCGAACTAAAACGCGACATCATCCAGGTAACCAGCGTCAAAACACTGCCTTTGGATGACAAATACGGTTATTTAAGAATTACCCAGTTCCAAGCTCAAACGGGTAGCGACTTTGAAAAAGGCATTGCCTCCTTAAAAGAGCAACTGGATACAATGTCCGGTTTAATTATCGACCTTCGCAATAATCCGGGCGGCGTACTTCAAGCCTCTGTAGATGTGGCTGACCACCTTCTTGAAGAAGGCTTGGTTGTCTATACTAAGGGCCGCAGCGCGGTTTCAGAGCTCGAATTCTCTGCAACACCGGGTACCTTACTGGGCGACGTTCCCATCATTGTATTGATCGATGGAGGCTCTGCATCGGCTTCTGAAATTCTGGCAGGCGCTCTTCAGGATCATAATCGTGCCGTTATTATGGGCACCCAAAGCTTCGGCAAAGGCTCTGTACAAAATGTGCTTGCCCTTAACGAAGACCATGGACTGAAACTGACAACCGCACGTTATTACACACCCAAAGGTCGCTCTATTCAGGCACAAGGCATCGAACCTGACATTGAAGTGAATCGCGCCAAGTTAAGCGACGAAATGCAGCAGAAGTTCTTCCGCGAGGAGGATCTCGCTGGCCATCTCAGTAATGATGGACAAGCAGAACCGGAAAAAACCGACGAGCAAGACAGCGAGATCGATAAAAAACGTGCCATGCTTGAGCGAGACTTCCAACTTCAGGAGGCGCTCAACTTGCTTAAGGCAATTGATATCCTGAAAATCAAAAAGGACTAAGCGGGTAAGATGCTCGTTAACTTGAGCCCATTTAAACGACAGATACGGCTGATCGCCGTTATCTGTCTGTTGTTTGCTGCGGGGCTGATAAAAGCTGAATCAACGCAGCAGCCGGTTATCGCCATTATCGTCGATGATATGGGCAACCACTACCGCAATGGCATGGAACTGATCAACATGCCCTACCCGTTAACACTGGCATTTCTTCCCCAACGCCAGCATACGGAAAGCCTGTCAAAACTCGCTCACTTGCATAAAAAAGAAGTGATGCTGCATGCACCAATGGAAAACACCCTGGGCCTTGCGCTGGGACATGGCGCGCTGACAAGCGAGATGAGTGAGCAGGAGTTCAAACAGTCCTTACGCCAAAGCATTGAAGCCATCCCCCATATAGCCGGGGTCAATAATCACATGGGCAGCCGACTGACAACCCAAAGCAACGCTATGAAATGGGTAATGGAGACGCTAGTTCACTACCCTTTTTACTTTGTCGACAGTCGCACCTCGGCACAGTCGGTTGCCGCGCGAACGGCACGCCGTTACGCCATCCCTAACATGAGCCGGGATATATTTCTCGATCACGAACAAACAAGGGATTTTGTCAGACAACAATTCAACAAGTTGATAGAAGTGGCAGAAAAAAATGGCAGTGCGATTGCTATTGCCCACCCGCACCGCGTCACCATAGATTATTTAAGCCTTGCTCTGCCCAGGCTCGATGAACGCGGCATTCGTATCGCTACGGTAAGCTCGCTATGGCAAGCACGAAACCCGCATCGGCAGATGTTTGCGGAGAGAAAACAGGCAACAAAACTGGCCATGGCCCAGCAGTCACCAACGAAGGACAAAACCATTATTCGCTAAGGCGCTTTACACCCGCTCGCTATTACAAGCGCATTTCAATGCCTTGCTGCGACATATAACGCTTCGCCTGCTCTACTGTGTACTCCCCAAAGTGAAAAATACTCGCGGCTAACACTGCGTCAGCACCACCTTGAGTCACGCCATCGGCAAGATGCTGCAAATTCCCCACACCGCCGGAGGCGATAACGGGTATCGAAACCGCATCTGAAATTGCACGCGTCACGCCTAAGTCGAAACCATTTTTCATGCCGTCCTGGTCCATACTGGTGAGCAGGATTTCTCCGGCACCATAGTCGGCCATTTTCTGCGCCCACGCCACTGCATCAAGGCCGGTTGGCTTGCGGCCGCCATGGGTAAAGATCTCCCACCGGTCTTGCTCACCCGCTTGCGATACCTTTTT
>JBFJVR010000445.1:0-2753 GCA_041624095.1 Oleiphilaceae bacterium | reverse complement strand
TTCAGCCATGAAGACATCGCCGTGGCGAGCGCCAAGCCTGTATGCTGCAACGGCCATATCAATATCAGGTTGAACACCATATTGGCAGACATCGCCCAAATTCCGATCTTCACCGGTGTTTTCATATCCTCGCGCGAAAAATACCCTGGTGCCAGAATCTTTATCAACATAAACGCCAGCAACCCTAGTGAATATGCTCGCAAACTCATTGCCGACATAAATACATCTTTTTGACTCAAGGCGCCGTGATAGAACAAGGTTGTAACCAAAGGTTCAGCAAGATAAATAAGCGCTACAGCAGCGGGTAAGCCAATCAATATAACGATTCTCAAAGCCCAATCCAGAGTCGCAGAAAACGCCTCATTGGAGTTCTTGGCATGGTTACGCGACAAACTAGGCAAGATCACCGTCGCGATAGCAATGCCAAAGATCCCCAAGGGCAGTTCCGCTAAACGGTCGGAATAATACAACCAGGAAATACTTCCGGTTTGCAGGAAAGACGCGAGTACTGTGTCGAGCAAAAGATTTATCTGGCTTACCGAAACACCAAACAAGGCCGGCAACATCAGTTTAAAGATACGCTTAACACCTTCGTGCCGATAATCCAGACGAGGCCGTGGTAACAAGCCCATCTTCAGCAAAAATGGTAACTGGAAAAAAAGCTGCACCATGCCCGCGATCAACACCCCCCAGGCTAAACCCATGACGGGCGTTGCAAATAGCGGTGTTAAACAGACCGCAGCAACGATCAAAACAATATTTAACAGCACAGGCGTAAAAGCGGGCACGGCAAAATAGCCATAGCTATTCAAGATAGAGCCCGCAAAAGCGGTCAGCGAGATGAGCAACAGGTAGGGAAAGGTAATTCTCAGCATCTCGGTAGCAAGCGAGTATTTATGCATGTCATCCATAAAACCCGGTGCAAACAACGCGGTTAATGCTGGCGCCCCAAGCACGGCAATAACGGTTAAGCCCAAAAGAATGCTACCTAGTACGCCCGCAACTGAATCAGCCAGCGATTGCACCTCGTCCTCATTGCGCGTGCTGCGATAGTGCGACAGTACCGGCACAAAAGCTTGCGAGAACGCACCTTCAGCAAATAGCCTGCGAAAAAAATTAGGTATCTTGAAAGCGACAAAAAATGCGTCGGCGCCCGCACTTGCACCAAAAAAATTTGCCACCACGACATCCCGCGCCAAGCCCAACACGCGGGATAAAAGCGTCATCAGCCCCACTAAACCAGACGAGCGGAGTAAACCTGCGGATTTTGCTGCTTTTATTTTGGCAGCTGCCAGCCCATTTTCATTCGCTGGCTTAGCTTCTGGGGTTTCTTCTAAAGGTTCCTGCTTCATTTAGCCCACCATCTTCGACAGCTCGCAGCATACTGATGTCGCATTAAAAAGCAAAGCCGTACTCGCAGAACGCCGATGATTCGCTATGCTTAAAGACACAAGACTTGAGGAGAACAGAATGGAACAAAAAGATATTAATCGCTTGCTGATGCAGTTCGAACACTTGCTCAAGACCTGCAACCGTGAGCGTATTAACCCGGAAATTGAAGAGCTGGCCATCGAAGACCTCAAACCGATTGTCGACCTGGTTGCACGCAGCAGAGCAAGCTACCTCAAAGAACTATACGACCTCAGCAAAAAATATGACCAAAGCGATGAGCTGCCAAACCCTGAGGAGCTATCTCAACTCGCATCATCCCGAAAACGCTTTCTGGATCTGGCAGAGGGCGCAAAATCAATTGAAATATGCATCCAGCGTGGTTATCTCGACCTAAAAACCTAAGTACCACTTGCGCTTACCTTCGCGTATAGATTCGCGCAGATAAACAGCAGCCTGCTATCTCAAATACAGCAGGCTTTGCTCCTGATCTATATAGAATGGGTACTGCGCCAGCACATCCATTCCCAACAGTCCGTCAAAGTTTAGTTCTTCGAGCGGCAAGGAGCCCACCTCGATATCTTGCAAGCGTTCCGCACCAATACGAAGCTCTCCCAGCATCACTCGCTGCCCGGCAACGATTCCATTGGCCGTATTCACGCTTAGTTCGTTAACGTAAACGGGGTCAACATCGGACGCTAACAAGACATCAGACTTCAACACTGTCATCGAGGCGCCCGTATCGAGCATCAAGCGCACCGGGTAGCGGCCATCTAAACTAGCCTCAACAACATAGTGATGGCCCACTTTTTCTAAAGGTACCGCTTGCACGCTGTTTTGGTCCGATTCTGAAGCCTTAGCAATTTCTTGCCTTAATTCCTCAACGCGAAACTGAAACTCCGCATCGTTTGCAGCACCCGTCAATGCTTGTTGTGCCAACTGAAGCTGCCCGTTTTGAACAAGCCAATAACTTAGCTGCAAATGGTAAGGGATGTAGTCCGGCTGCAGCGCGACCAGAGATTGATACAAACTAATTAACTCCCCATAGGCATGCCTTTCGGCCAGCAGCAACTCAATATCACCGACCAACTCGTAGATATTGCTTTGCAAGCGTGCTTCATGTTCATAAGACACGAATAAACGCTGCTCGTATAGCAAGGACACAGCGTCCAGATGTCGCGCTTCATCTAAAAGATAACCAACCAAAGCTTCGCTTAGCCCGATATCATCAGCAAATTGAACCAGATTTCGCTGAAAACGCACTAGTACGGCTTCTTTCTCGGTGGGTGCTAGCTCACCGAAAGACTGAAATAACGACGCGGTATCGCTGCCTTCGTCTTGCTCTCCTCGTCCTTCAGGCGACC
>JBFJVR010000444.1:0-2754 GCA_041624095.1 Oleiphilaceae bacterium | reverse complement strand
TCGACTACATCGACTGGACGCCCTTCTTCATTACCTGGGATCTAACCGGCAAGTACCCGAAAATACTCGAAGATGAGACAGTTGGTGAAGCTGCGCGAAACCTCTTCAATGACGCCCAGCAGATGTTAAAAGATCTGATCAGCAATAAGCGACTCAAGGCGCGCGGCGTCATTGGCTTTTGGCCGGCCCAGCGTCAGGAAAATGATGAAATTCGTGTATTCGAAAATGAAGATCGAGACCAACCTACCCTCACGCTAAACCATTTAAGGCAGCAAGCTGAAAAACCAGATCAGGCACCTAATCTTTCCCTCGCCGATTTCATCGCGCCCGCATCGAGTGGTTTGCAAGACTACATTGGCGGCTTCGCGGTAACCGCCGGTATTGGCGCGGAAGAACTCGCTGCAGAATACGAAGCCAAACAAGACGACTATAATTCGATCATGGTCAAAGCCTTGGCCGACCGGCTCGCCGAAGCCTTTGCCGAGCGCATGCATGAGCGCGTGCGCAAGGAGTTCTGGGGCTATGCGCCCGATGAAGCACTTGACAACGAACTACTGATCAAAGAAAAGTATCGCGGCATCAGGCCTGCGCCTGGCTACCCAGCCTGCCCAGATCACACTGAAAAATCGGCGCTATTCAAACTGCTCAATGCAGGTGAAAATGCAGGAATGAAACTAACGGATCACTTCGCCATGACACCTGCAGCAGCGGTAAGCGGGTTTTATTTTTCCCATCCGGAGTCGAAGTATTTCTCGGTAGGTAAAATTAACCGCGATCAGGTCGAAGATTATTCCAAGCGCAAAGGCATGAACTTCGAAGAGGCCGAGCGTTGGCTAAGCCCCGTTCTCAGCTACGATAACTGATACCGGCAACGCAGCGGAACGAGCAATTTCACGCTTCTGGCTGCAACTTAATACGCTTGTATAAGTCTCAATGATGTGCGCGGCTAACATCTGCATGGGTAAATGACGCCTAACTTAAGCGAGGCGTTTATCCGCAAAGCAAAAACTGGTAACCTTAGCGCCCCAAATTTTGGCCGACTTCATTTCGATGGAGTCATACTTTTCTCGAGAAGATATATGTATAAATACGACGCCTACGATCATAAAATCGTAACCGAACGGGTAAAGCAGTTCCGCGGACAAACGGAACGCTACTTTGAAGGCACGCTCGCTCCCGCTGAATACCTGCCATTGCGCTTGCAAAATGGCCTTTATGTTCAGCGCCTTGCACCTATGCTGCGCGTCGCAGTTCCTTATGGCATGTTGTCGTCAACGCAGCTCAGAAAGCTAGCGAGTATTTCACGCGACTACGACAAAGGCTACGCACACTTTACAACACGACAGAATGTTCAGTTTAATTGGCCAGAAATCAAGGACGTACCAGATATTCTTGAAGAACTTTCTGAAGTTGAGATGCATGCCATTCAAACCAGTGGCAACTGCATTCGCAACACCACTACTGATCAGTTCGCAGGCGTCATCGCAGACGAAATCGTCGACCCACGCCCCTACTGCGAAATTATCCGTCAGTGGTCTACCTTCCACCCTGAATTTGCCTTCTTGCCACGTAAGTTCAAAATCGCGGTTAATGCCTGCCCGAATGCAGACAGAGCGGCGATCTTGGTTCACGATATCGGCATCGAGATTGTCAAAAATGCGGCAGGCGAAGTCGGCTATAAAGTCTTTGTCGGTGGAGGTCTGGGTCGTACACCAGTAATCGGTTCCGAGATTCGTAGTTTTCTGCCTGAGCAGGACCTACTGACTTATCTCGAAGCGATATTGCGTGTTTACAACCGTTTTGGCAGACGCGACAACAAATACAAGGCACGTATCAAGATACTCGTTAAGGCGATGACCCCCGAGAAATTCGCCGAACAGGTCGAAGCAGAATGGGAACACCTTAAAAACGGTGAAAACAAGCTGACCAGTGCCGAGCTTGAACGCGTCAAGGCCTTCTTTACTGAGCCTGACTATGCCGAGCTAAGTGACGAGCCTGCTGTGTTCGTTGCTCAAAAGGCGGAAAACAAAGCCTTTGCCAATTGGGTGCATCGCAACCTTGATCAACACAAAGTAGCTGGCTATGCAATCGTCACCCTCACCTTGAAGAAAACCGGTATTCCACCTGGTGACGCCACTGACAAGCAAATCGACATCATTGCCGACCTTGCTGACAAATATAGCTTTGGCGAAGTGCGCGTGACGCACGACCAAAACATCGTGCTAGCAGACGTCCGTCAGGATCAACTATTCGAGCTATGGCAAGAAGCCAAAGCCGCCGGCTTTGCAACACCTAACCTCGGCATGCTTACCGACATGATTTGCTGCCCAGGGGGCGACTTCTGCGGCTTGGCCAATGCCAAATCTATCCCCGTCGCCGAACAGATTCAGGTTAAGTTTGACGATCTGGACTACCTTTACGATCTCGGCGAGATTGAACTCAATATTTCCGGCTGTATGAATGCCTGTGGCCACCACCACGTAGGCAACATCGGGGTTCTGGGTGTAGACAAAAAAGGTAATGAGTTTTATCAGGTCTCGCTTGGTGGCGATTCAGGTAAAAAAGCGGCAATAGGAAAAATCCTTGGCCCCTCATTCGCCCGACAGGACATGCCCGAAGTTATCGAAAAAATCATTCAGGTTTTTGTTGAGAACCGTAATGACGAAGAACTATTCATCGATACATATAATCGCATAGGTATCGAGCCCTTTAAGGAGCGCGTATATGCCAAAGCTGATTAAAAACAACGCCATT
>JBFJVR010000443.1:0-2762 GCA_041624095.1 Oleiphilaceae bacterium | reverse complement strand
CTGGTGATGCGGGCTTACTTGGAGAAACCTCGTACAACAGTTGGCTGGAAAGGCATGCTTTATGACCCTGATTTGAATGGTCAGGACGATATGCAAAAAGGTATCGAACAGAGTCGGCGTTTGTTGCTGGCTTTGCTAGAGTTAGGCTTGCCTTTGGCGACCGAGGCGCTGAATCCGCTGGCCTTTCAATATGTGGACGACTTGATCTCTTGGGCTGCCGTCGGTGCCCGAACAACTGAGTCGCAGATACACCGAGAAATGGCGAGCAAGCTTCGTTGTGCGGTAGGCTTCAAAAACGGAACAGACGGAAGCGTGGGGAGCGCAATTAATGCACTTAAAGCCTCTTCGCAGCCCCATAGTTACATGGCAACGAATCAGGATGGCCATATCAGTGCGATACGTGCACCGGGAAACAGGCATGGTCAGCTGGTGCTTCGTGGTGGAAACGGGCGTGGTAATTATGATGAACTTAGTGTGAGCAAAGCTTCGCGTGCGATGAAGGAGGCCGGTTTAGCACCGAGCATTATGATTGATTGCAGTCATGAAAATTCCGCGAAAGATTACCGTAAGCAAAGTGTCGTGTTGGAAAGTGTTCTGCAACAAGTTGCCCAGCATTCGCACTCGGCAATTAAGGGCATTATGCTTGAAAGTCATTTGCGCGAGGGGCGACAGGTTTTAAAGGGTGAGCTGGATTATGGCGTGTCTGTTACCGACGGCTGTATTGGTTGGAGAGAAACCGAGGGCTTAATAGCGAGACTGGCCGCGGCGCTCAGTTGAGCGCGCGGCCAGCCCGAAGTTTAGCTTTGTTCGCGTTCTATTGCTCGGTAAGCGATGTCGGAACGGTAAAACATGCCATCCCACGAAATTTTCTCTGCCAGCTGGTATGCGCTGCGTTGAGCCTCAGTGACAGAGTTACCTAATGCTGTCGCGCAGAGCACTCGCCCGCCGTTTGTTACCACGGTTGTATCGTCCAGTTTTGTTCCGGCATGAAATATTTTTTGTGACTCGTTATGCGGCGTATCCAAGCCAGAAATTGCGAGACCTTTGTTGTAGCTGCCGGGGTATCCTCCAGCTGCAAGAACAACGCCGACGGCTGCTCTCGAGTCCCATTTTGTTTCGACTTCATCGAGTTTGCCGTCGAGCGCTGCGTCACACAGTGCGACCAGGTCCGACTGCAAGCGCAGCATGATTGGCTGGGTTTCGGGGTCTCCGAAACGACAGTTATATTCAATTACTTTTGGTTGGCCGTCTTCACTAATCATTAGGCCTGCATAAAGAAAACCGGTGTAGTCATTTCCTTCTTTGGCCATGCCGTCTACTGTGGGGCGAATAACCTGCTCCATGATGCGCTGATGGATCTCGTCGCTTACGACAGGAGCGGGGGAGTACGCGCCCATGCCGCCCGTATTGGGGCCGGTATCGCCATTTCCTACGCGCTTATGATCCTGGCTTGTCGCCATAGGCAGAATGTTTTTACCATCGGCAATCACAATGAAGCTGGCTTCTTCTCCGCTAAGGAATTCTTCGATGACGACTCTGCACCCGGCTTCTCCAAAGGCGTTGCCCGACAGCATGTCTGTAACCGCCTCTTCTGCTTGCTGCAGTGTTTCTGCGACGATGACGCCTTTACCGGCGGCGAGTCCATCGGCTTTTACAACAATGGGAGCACCTTTTTCTCTAAGGTAGGCAAGTGCGGGTTCGACCTCGGTAAAGTTCTGGTAGTCAGCAGTGGGAATGTTATGCCGGGCAAGGAAGTCTTTGGTAAAGGCTTTTGAGCCTTCAAGTTGCGCGGCGCCTTTGCTGGGGCCAAAGCAGCGCAAGCCGAGCTGATTAAAATGATCTACTATGCCATCGACCAAGGGAGCTTCGGGGCCGACAATCGTTAGCGCTACTTGCTTCGCTTTTGCGAAGCTTGCCAGAGCATCGAAGTCAGAGACACCGATATCAATATTTTCAAGCTTAGGCTCTGTTGCCGTACCCGCGTTGCCGGGAGCAACATAAACAGTAGTAACTTCGCTATTCTGTGCGGCCTTCCATGCCAGAGCATGTTCTCTTCCGCCACTACCAATAACCAAAATATTCATACGCCAAGCCCTTCATAAAAACCAGTGGTGCATTTAAAGGCGGCAAGGATACCGTATTACGGGCTTCAGTTGAATGCGTGTCGCGCTAAAATAGGCCTAGTGTTGTGGCTTCAGGCAGAATTCGCCATTTGCTCAAGTTTTTCACGACACTTGCCGCTAATGGGGACTGCCTTGTTGGTGCTTTTGTCCATCAAGACAAAGGTGTTCGAGGCTTCAGCAATTGTGGTATTGCTGCCTTCGAGATAGATCGTCTGCTGTATTTTGCAGCTTGCGGTACCAATGCGCATGACTTTTGTGTGGATCTCGAGAGTCTCGTTCAGAAAGCTTGGGCGGCGGTAATCAATATTGGTATTGACCAGTGTTAATGCGAGCTCAAGTTCCGAGAAAAACTCCAGGGCATTATAGTTCTCAAACAGCGACCAACGGGCTTCCTCGAGAAATTCGATATAGCCGCAGTTATTCAAATGGCCATGTTGATCAAGGTGGTAGCCTCTTACTTTGATTCTGATGTAGTCAGTCAACGTCACTCTCCCATGCAGGTATGCTGCCCAGTGTATAGGCAAAGGGTGAGAGAGTGAAGTTTCATCGTGCTTGCGCCTGAACTAGGCCAGTATCAGAGCTAGTTCAGGCGTGCCAAGCTCTAGTGCCTGAAATGTCTCATGCCGGTGAAGACCATCG
>JBFJVR010000442.1:0-2776 GCA_041624095.1 Oleiphilaceae bacterium | reverse complement strand
GGATCGTTTGGTCGAGCCCTTGGAATTACAGACCTTTTTGAAAATTGCCATTCAGGCTTGTAAAGGCTTGGCTTTCGCACATCAAAACAGGATTTACCACGGCAACCTGCGGCCAAGCAATATGCTGCTAGAGAGCAACATGCAGGTAAAGCTGAGTGACTTTGGGTTGGATGAGCATTATCGCGTTAAACAGGAAGAGCGCAATTGGTATGGGGTGGCGAATGAGGCGAGCGATGAGTTGTCTGATATCTACGCATTAGGGGCGGTGTTTTATCATGCGCTTACCAGTATGCCCCCGTCTTTTAAAGACGGACGCTTAGTCAAGTCGCAGCATTTTATAAAATTACCGGCGGATATTCAGCGTTTGATTGAACGTATGTTGTCGAAGGACAGGGATGCGCGACCACAGAGTGTAGAAGCGGTATCTTCGGAATTGTTGCCGTATGTTGTCGAAGACAAAACAGTGGTCAAAGAGGTTGAAGAAGTCAAACCTCCGGAGCAGCTGGTTAGAACAGTGGTGGAGTATAAGCGAGTTAACTGGCTAACAATCCTGTTGGCTGTGTTGTTTATTCTCTCGCTGCTGCTTAATGGCTTGCTGCTGTCTAAAGAAGGTGAGCAGATAAAAAGGTTGATAACGCAGTTTTTTCGGTCGATGGGCTTATATTGACGGTGGTTTAGCGCGTTGAGTGTAGGCTCTGCGCTGCGCGATGCCGACGATAGCCTCGGTAAGGACGTAAACAAATCCACCGATGAACAAGCACGAAACAAGTAGCAAGGCACTATGCTTTAAGACTTCACCGAACTGGGGTTGTTGCAGGTTTGCGAGTTTCATTATATATAGCAAAGCCAAGTAGCTTGCGATGCCGCCGCCTAAAATGCTGGTGACGATCTGGTTCATTATATTGGATAATCCGGGAATGGTGTCTCGATGCTTGCACTCCTCACAGATATAGCTATCGGTGAAGCCGGCATCACCCTCTTGCGGAATAGGGCGCATTTTCCCGCTTTTGCACTCTGTACACCAGAATGGGGATCGCTGCGTATGTGGATCTTCCGGGGGAAGACTGAATAGCTCGTTGGGCATGGGCAACCGGCACCTGTCCTTGTTAAGATGTTGGGGAGTTTAGTTCTCAGCAAAGGTACGGGCGGGCGTGTTGCCGCAAATGGCTTTTCTGAGCGAGCAGGCGAATAATACTAAGCAGGATTTAAACAAATTTATGCGCCTCCCCGAGACCCGATATAAGTATGTGGCAATAAGAAGCATCTCCATTGAGCTGCTGCGAAAGAATGATACCATTATTTTATTTTCTTTTTGCCTTACACCTTTTATCATGTAAAGCTTCAAAAAAGCATAATACGGTACGGAAATACCTAATCCAAAGACAATAGGGCGACTGATATCACCATGACTTCACTGAAAAAAGTTACGCTTCCACTCGAACAAGTCTACCGCTGGGAAAAAGCCAAAGCTGAAGATATATACCTGACGCAGCCCATGGGCAATGGCGTAGTGCAGGAATACACTTGGAACAGAGCCGTAGGCGAAGCCCGGCGCATGGCGACTTACCTTAAATCCTTAGACTTGCCGCCAAAAAGCAAGATCGCAATTCTGTCTAAAAACTGCGCTCATTGGATTTTGTCGGACTTGGCGATCTGGATGGCAGGCCATGTCACCGTACCTTTGTATCCAACATTGAATGCCGAAACTGTCAGTTATATTCTCGAACATAGCGAAGCCAAAATGCTGTTTGTTGGTAAGCTTGACGATTGGGACATGATGAAGCCGGGTGTGCCTGATTCCATGCCTTGTGTTTCCTATCCGCTAAGTCCGCCTAATGATTATGCTTCCTGGGACAATATCGTTGCTGAAAATGCGCCGATGAAAGAAGATACGGTGCGTGATGCAGAAGAGCTTGCAACGATTGTCTATACCTCTGGCAGTACCGGTAAACCTAAAGGGGTTATGTTGTCGTTCTATGCGATGGGTGTGGCCGCGAGCGGCGTCGCTCAGGCACTGCAGATGTATTCCACCGACCGTATGCTTTCTTATTTGCCGCTTGCGCACGTGTTTGAACGCTATGCCGTCGAACAGTCCTCATTGCATATCGGCTTTCAGTTGTTCTTCGCTGAAGCGCTAGATACCTTTGTCGAAGACCTTCGTCGTGCCAGACCTACCGTGTTCATCTCTGTACCGAGACTATGGTCCAAGTTTCAGCTGGGTATCTTTAAGAAGATGCCGCCCAAGAAAATTGACCGTTTGCTGAGAATTCCAATTATTTCGGGCCTCGTTAAAAAGAAAATACTGACCGGACTAGGTCTGGAGCATTGCCGTTTTGCGGGGAGTGGTTCGGCGCCGTTGTCGGAAGATATCATCAACTGGTATCGTCGCCTGGGTCTGGAGTTGCTTGAAGGTTACGGGATGTCCGAGAACTTTGCCTATTCGCATATCTCCTTCCCTGGTCGTTCAAAAGTCGGTTATGTTGGTGAGCCTCTACCGGGTGTTGAGCAACGGATATCCGAAATCGGTGAAATTGAAGTTAAAAGCCCAGCTACGATGATGGGTTACTACAAGGATGACGAAAAAACCAAGGAAAGCTTTACCGAAGATGGCTTCTTGCTCACTGGTGACAAGGGTGAGATAGATTCGATGGGACGTTTGAAAATCACCGGGCGAATTAAGGAAATCTTCAAAACCAGCAAGGGTAAGTACGTTGCGCCTGCGCCTATTGAAAACAAGATTATTAGCCACGACGCAATCGAAATGGTGTGTGTCTCG
>JBFJVR010000441.1:0-2782 GCA_041624095.1 Oleiphilaceae bacterium | reverse complement strand
TCGCCCACCAGATAATCGGGCAAGGAAACCGCAATCTGAGAAATGCCTTTGGAAAACTTTTCCATGTTACTGACGACATTCAACTCACTACGACGATTTCTGATCAGCCAGCGACACGCTCGACGCATCAGGCTCATCAGTTCTGCCATCATGCTCATTTGCAATTCGCTGCTCACCTTATAGTCGAGCGCCTCTATAGCCTCCCACCAATACTCAAGCCTAAACACATCACGCGCAATCATATAAGCCAGCGCAATCGCCGGAGTAGACGCCCCCGTTGACTGCTTCAGCCGCTCAACAAAGGCGATCCCCATATGGTTTACCATATCGTTCGCCACTTGCGTTGCGATTATCTCCTTACGAAGGCGGTGCTTGTGTAGCTCCTTGCCGTACTTTTTCACCATGGCTTGCGGGAAGACGACATCGATTGCCGACAACAAGCTGGGCTCTTCGGTTAACTCGGGCTTATTGAGCGATTCTTTTAAATCACCTTTGACATACGATATTAATACCGACAACTCGGGGCGCGTAAGCCCCTCACCTAAAGACTTACGCTCGATAATCTCTTCATCCGTGGGTATAAATTCGAGACTTCGATTTAGCTTCCCGGCGCTTTCCATAGCATTAATCAAGCGGCGGTATTCTTCCATTCGCGACACAGCATCACGATGCGCGATACTGATTGCCTGCGTCTGTCGATAGTTATTCTTCAATACCAGGTCGGCCACCGAGTCGGTCATATCAACCAGCAACTTATTGCGCTGCTTTTCGGTCAAATCACCATTCTCGAGTATTTCCGACAGCAGTATTTTGATATTGACTTCATGATCCGAGCAATCGACACCGGCAGCATTATCGATAAAGTCAGTGTTTAGGCGACCACCCGTTCGGCCATATTCGATACGCGCCAATTGCGTCATACCAAGATTGCCACCTTCGCCAACCACCTTGGCACGCAGCTCTTTGCCATCGATGCGCAAGGCATCATTTGCCTTATCGCCTACTTCTGCATGGCTTTCGCTGCTTGCCTTAATGTAAGTACCTATGCCGCCAAACCAGAGCAGATCAACCTCAGCTTTAAGTAGAGTGTGAATAAGCTGGTTGGGGGCCATTTTCTCGTCCGTTACACCCAGCCACTTGCGCACCTGTGGGCTCAGTGGAATCGACTTAGCGGCCCGCGAATAGATCCCACCGCCTTTGGAGATAAGCTTGGCATCGTAGTCTTCCCAGCTTGAACGTGGTAACTCGAACAAACGTTTGCGCTCTTTGAAACTTGCTTCTGGATCTGGGTCCGGATCAAGAAAAATATGCATATGGTTAAACGCTGCTATCAGTTTGGTAAAGCGCGAAAGCAACATACCATTACCGAACACGTCTCCCGCCATATCTCCAATACCAAGTGCGGTAAAAGGAGTAGTCTGCGTATTAAACCCCATTTCCCGAAAGTGACGCTGAACCGACACCCAGGCGCCTTTTGCGGTAATACCCATTTTTTTATGGTCATAGCCCTGACTTCCACCCGATGCAAAGGCATCACCAAGCCAGTGGCCCTTGCGAATCGAAATTTCGTTTGCGATATCAGAAAACGTCGCGGTACCTTTGTCCGCAGCGACAACAAGATAGTAGTCGTCGGGGTCGTGCCGTACGGTATTTTCAGGAGGAACCACTTTTCCCTCAACCAGATTGTCCGTAACATCGAGCAAACCGGTAATAAAAAAGCGATAGCACTCGATACCCTCTTTCATAAACGCATCACGGTCACCCTGAGGCAGCATTTTGGCAACAAAGCCACCTTTAGCGCCTACCGGCACGATCACCGCGTTCTTGACCTGCTGCGCCTTTACCAAACCAAGCACTTCGGTACGATAATCTTCGTAACGATCCGACCAGCGCAGGCCTCCGCGAGCTACTTTCCCACCGCGCAAGTGCACACCTTCGACTCGAGGAGAGTAGACAAATATTTCGAACATCGGTACGGGTTTAGGCACATTGGGAATCTGCCGTGGCAAGAATTTAAAGGAGATATAACTCTTATCACCGCCCTCCTCGTCTTGCTGATAAAAATTCGTCCGCACAGTCGCCTTGATCAGATCGAGATAGAGCCGCAAAATCTTATCTTCAGTCAGGTTTGGAACCTTGTCGAGCGCTTCGACAAATTCGTTTTCAAGCTCCTCAAACTGCTTGGCGGCTTTGCTCTTCATTTTGTTCCGCTTCGGATCAAAGCGATGCTCAAAGAGCTGGATCAGCATACGCGAAATATCAACATGAGCCACGATGGTGTTGGAGATAAACTCTTGCGAATTGCTCACACGAATTTGCCGCATATAGCGCGAATACGAGCGTAAAACAGCGATTTCGCGCCAATTCATATATGCTGCGTTCACCAACCGGTTAAAGGCATCATTCTCTGCATCTCCCTGCCAAACCTTCAGAAACAGCTCCTCAAAATTTCGCTTGATCTTATGCAGGTCAATGGCTTTTTGTTCTTCGGTACTTAGCATAAAGTCATGCAACCAAACCGTCTTGCCTGCGCGATCTATGGTTTCATAGGGGTGCTCACCAATTACCCTGAACCCCATATTCTCGAAAATGGGCATGACATCTGACAAGGGCACGGGCGTGTCGGAATGAAAAAGCTTAAAATGGAACACGCGGTCGTCTTCATCAAGCGCGCGGTAAAAGCTCATACTTAGCTGATTCCCCCCGCTGACCTCTTCGATATGAGAGATATCTATCGCGGCTCGCCGAGGCGAAAACTCTTCGCGATAACTAGACGGAAATG
>JBFJVR010000440.1:0-2804 GCA_041624095.1 Oleiphilaceae bacterium | reverse complement strand
GCCTGTTAAGGCAAACCCCTGCGGCAGGTTTGCCTCGTGTCAGTTGTTCGATCGAATGGCGACCAGATCTATTTCGTCTTCCATCTATTTTTCTCCCCTTTGTTTAGGCTTGTTTATAAGTTGATCGGTATTATGCCTACGTGAATATGGCTCGAAGGTGTCTGTAAGCTTACCAATAGGTATAAAAACAGCTTTTCGTCGCATGCACTCCATCGGTGCCGAATATGTGTCAAGGATAGAAAATGGGGCTCTGGGAATGGATGGGGAAGTTGGAATAGAATGGTGTTGACTTCATAAGTTCATGAATATAAGAGATAAATATCGTTTTTTGGCGTGTTGGCACGCACAATGCAAAATACTAGTTTGAACCGGGAATGAAAGAGCGGAACTGATCTTCTAATTTTAGTACACGTGTCCTGACTCTCTCGTTGCGGTTTCATATTGATCTTAAACTTAGGAGAGTGTTATGCAACGATCAACAGGTAAAGCTATTTTTGAACTTACCAGCGAGTCTGAAGCTATGTGTTACGCAAAATTGAAAGACTATTTCGAGAGTATGTATTTCGCTAACTGACCGGGAGATATGGACTAAACCGATAATGATCCGGAACTGATTCCGGACTGAGCACTCAGGATGAGTGAGTGGCGGCTTCCGGGACGTGGTCGCCACTCATACCTGCTCGCAGCCTCACAATGTTATTTCACTGTATCTCTTTTCGTTTATTGGCCTCGAGTGTGGCTTTAGCCATCGAAATTAACTCCTGTGGCTTGGTCTGACTGGTGCGATTTACGATGGCGATACGAGGCTGAATAAACAACTTATCGTTTACTTGGCGTTGAAGTGACAGTTCCATCAAAGGGTTAATAATTTGATTAACCAGTACGCTATTGGCTCTATTCAATATCACGATAAAGCTATCTCGTTCATAGAATCCGACAGCATCTTCATCTGCAACCAGGTGAGAGATTAACCTCGCGTATTTCAGTAATACAAAGTTGCTTTCGGCTGAACTGTGCGTGCGCTCTAACTCTGCTAATCCGTCAAGCTTAACCAAAATCAGGCTGAATGATGTTGCAGGTGTACGGGTTTCACCTAACATTTTCGCTATATGTTCGATGATTTGCTCTTGCGAGAAGACTGGCAAAACAAAGCCCTTTTTAATGATTTGCTAAACATACTTTTAGTGCTGGGTGTGTGACCTTGAAAGAGCATCCTGCTTTTTCAAGGTCACAGGCAACATGTAGACGCGTCCATGCGTTAAAGTTTTGATACTTCCCTGTCTAGTTGCTCGTTTTTGATGCAGCCTTTAGCGCCATCCATGCTTCCGCTTCCTTGTTTGGAATGTTGAGTGGTGCACTGCATACCGGAGCGATTGTGTTTTATTCAAGGCTTGCTGTATGTCGTACAAATACTACATTCGGGGATTTCGTGATGGCTATCACAGAATTGGAAGTGACCAACCATTCTGGGTATCTGACCTGATGTAGATACCTTCCAAAGAGTGGAACAAAACGAGGGAAGATCCCGGCAATGTTTCTTCGCTTAAGCCATCGCATTGTTTGTGGAGCAGCATATTTGCTAGTTCACCTCATTGGTTCGGCTCTCGAATCCTAATCGTAGCTAGGCCTTATGGCATGCTTTGGTTGGCGAATCAGCTTGTTCAGCGCTATGCTGACGGCAGTCTATCTAAACCTTGGAGGTGAGCAATGTCGGTGTTGACTGAGCGGCATGGCCGAATTCTGGTTGTTAAAATTGACCGTCCGCTGCGGCGTAACGCTGTCGACGGTGAAACTGCCATCTTATTGCATCAGGCCTTTCTTGATTTCGATGCCAGCGAAGAGGCCGACGTGGCGGTCTTAACGGGTAGCGGCGAACACTTTTGTGCAGGAGCAGACCTCAAGGCGTTTGGCGAAGGTGACAGAGAGTGCATTAAGGACGATGGTTCATTGGCCCCTATGGGGCCAAGTCGCTTGGTGTTGAGTAAACCCGTCATTGCCGCTATTGAAGGGTTTGCAGTTGCCGGCGGTTTGGAATTGGCTTTGTGGTGTGACCTGAGAGTGGTATCCGAGACGGCGGTGTTCGGGGTTTTTTGTCGGCGTCTAGGGGTGCCATTAATTGATCTGGGTACGATACGGCTCCCGCGATTAATCGGCCATTCCAGAGCGATGGATATGATACTGACCGGTCGTGAGGTGATGGCGGAAGAAGCAGAGCACATCGGGCTGGCTAATCGCCTTGTAGGCAAAGGCTATGCCTTTGAGGCAGCCTTGGAGTTGGCAGAAAGCCTGGTAGCCTTGCCTCAAGTCTGTATGCGCAATGACCGTCTCTCAGCGATTGAGCAATGGGGGATGGGCTACTCAGACGCCTTGGCCAATGAAATGCGTAAGGGCTTAGCGACGATTGACAGTGGTGAAACGTTGTCGGGGGCGAAGCAGTTTAGCGAGGGGCATGGTCGCCATGGCAAGGCCCTAGAGGAAAAAAACTAAGGTTATTTGCTGGCATGATTACTTGGATCGCGTTCCAAACCAGCTATCAACAAAAGGTAAAAAACCGGCGTAGTTTCCGTTATAGGTTTCATGATGACGGTCGTGAAACGCTGCGCCATGGTAGAACGGAAACAGTTGCAGGGGGTTCCAGCTAAAACGATAGCCCGTGTGCCCGTCTACCGCTTCCCATTGTCGCCAGACAAACCAGGCATATACGACGTAAATGTGACTTTGTAGCAACAGTGGGCCAATCAGGGCAAGGCTGGCTGTCGCTCGCAACTCAGCCCAGTGGAAGTAGTTACCTGCGATTGCACTAG
>JBFJVR010000439.1:0-2805 GCA_041624095.1 Oleiphilaceae bacterium | reverse complement strand
ATCCCCAAGCCAACCCTGTTTGGCATGGAGTTTGGCCGTCGCGCAAAGGAAGAAGGCAATACGCTCTTCCACGAGGTTTTCGGCATTGCTTACGATAGTACCTACAAGGTGATCTTCCTGTATTTGCTGGCATTGTTACTGGTGCTCTTCACCATCTTTGTGATCAGGCGCCTGGTCCGCATGCCTGTCGGAAGGGCCTGGGAAGCACTGCGCGAGGATGAAATCGCTTGCCGTTCATTAGGCTTAAACCGAACAGCCATCAAGCTTTCGGCATTCACGATTGGTGCCGCGTTTGCCGGGTTCGCGGGCTGCTTCTTTGCCGCTCGCCAAGGGTTCATCAGCCCCGAGTCCTTTACCTTCATCGAATCTGCCATCATCCTTGCCATCGTGGTACTGGGTGGAATGGGTTCGCAAATGGGCGTCATACTTGCTGCTATTGCGATGACCGTGCTACCCGAAATTGCGCGCGAATTCCAAGAATACCGAATGCTGATGTTCGGACTAATGATGGTACTGATGATGATCTGGCGACCTCAGGGCTTACTGCCATCGAAGCGGCCGCATTTGGAGTTAGTCGATGACAAATAACATCAGTGAGACACGCATGAATCAATCATCTACCGACACAAGCTCGACCACCATGCTATCAGTGAAAGACCTAACCATGCAGTTTGGCGGCCTGATTGCCGTCAATAAGGTTTCGCTCAAAGTCGATGAGGGGCAAATTGTGTCGATCATCGGCCCCAACGGAGCAGGAAAAACCACCGTATTTAACTGCCTAAGCGGTTTCTATACTCCTAGCGCTGGCTCGATCAAGTTCCGAGGGGAAGCAATACAAGGCCTGCCCGACTACCAAATTTCGCGCAAAGGAATGGTGCGCACTTTTCAGCACGTACGGCTGTTTAACAACATGACCGTAATTGAAAACCTCCTTGTTGCACAGCACCGTCATGTGAATACCAACCTGATTTCCGGCCTATTCAAGACGGCCTCGTATCGGCATCAGGAAGAACGCGCCATGGCCCGTGCAAAATACTGGCTCGACAAGGTGAACCTGACCAAGCTGGCTAATCGTGAAGCAGGCAATCTGGCTTACGGGCAACAACGCAGGCTGGAAATCGCACGCTGCATGGTGACCGAACCACAATTGCTGTTGCTCGACGAACCTGCAGCAGGGTTAAACCCGAAAGAAACCAAGGATCTCGATAACCTTATCGTCAGTTTGAAGGAAGACTACCACGTATCCGTGCTGCTCATTGAACATGACATGAACCTCGTCATGGGCATATCTGATGCTATTTACGTGATCAACCAGGGGCAACCACTTGCTTCTGGTTCACCCGAGCAAATCAGAAATAACCCCGATGTCATCAAAGCCTATTTGGGAGAAGCATAATGCTGAAACTTGAAGATGTTCATACCCACTATGGCAAAATTGAAGCACTTAAAGGCGTTTCGCTAGAAGTACACGAGGGTGAAATTGTCACGCTGATAGGGGCAAATGGAGCGGGTAAATCCACCCTGCTAATGACAGTTTGTGGTGACCCGCGCGCCAGCAAGGGAAGCATACACTTCCGAGGGGACGACATAACACACACCGATACAGCCGACATCATGCGGAATGGTTTGGCTGTCGTCCCTGAGGGCCGACGCATTTTTTCAGGGCTCAGCGTTGAAGAAAATCTCCATATGGGAGGATTCTTTGCCAGCAAGGCCGACATAGAACAAGGAATGGACTATGTGTTCGGCTTATTCCCCCGCCTTAAGGAACGCATTAACCAGAGGGGCGGAACCATGTCGGGTGGCGAGCAACAAATGCTTGCCATTGGCAGAGCGCTAATGAGCCAACCTAAAATGCTATTTCTGGATGAGCCCTCACTAGGCCTGGCACCCATCATTATCAACCAGATATTCGAAATCATCGAACAACTCCGTGATAATGGCATGACTATCTTTCTGGTAGAACAAAATGCGAACCAGGCGCTCAAACTCGCCGACCGTGGCTACGTGCTCGAGAATGGCAACATCGTACTCCACGATACCGGTGACAACCTGCTGGTCAATGAAGAGGTCAAAAAAGCCTACCTAGGGGGCTAATTGTCCTTTGAGCACACTTAGACGGCTAAAGCAGCAAAGCCTGGCTTAGCCGTCTCAAACGCACTCACTCTTTAGTTGCTTTGATGAACATAACTTTCATCATCACCATGCCCAACAGCACCAAGACAGACCCGATACCTAACCCAGGCCCGATACTTTCTGCTGGCACATAGGCTCCGTAAAGTAAAAACAACCCTAAAGTGGTGAGCAAGGTGCCCAGCTGGTGTAGATAAAACTGCAGCTTTAACATGCGACTTTCCTTATCGCTCAACCAAAGCCTTACGCACACTGCATAAATAAACGACACCACAAAGCCCAACAGCATTATATGTGCGTGCGCTACCAGCTGACTGTGGTCCTTCGACGAAGCCATGTATATACCCAAAACCAAACCAACAATCGCATAGCCAAACGCACTTAAAACGTAACGCTTATCCACTTTATCCTCGAGATTACTCATAGTCCAAACTCCCTGCTTCCTAATTATTCTGTAATTGTTTCCGAAAAAGAGCTCGATCAGCAGACATCAGATCAAACTTCGGGAGCAATATTACAACGAAGCAGAAAGACCTGAAACATCCACCCGATTTAACAATTATTTACACATTCGGAAGATGTGACAGGTTATTTTACACACCACAAAGAAAGCCGCTCACATACATCTAATTATTTCTTTATATTCAATACCTTAAAAATAATGGTACATAT
>JBFJVR010000438.1:0-2808 GCA_041624095.1 Oleiphilaceae bacterium | reverse complement strand
ATCAACTGCGCACGGCAAAGACTTGCTGGCATAAGTGAGGAGATTGCATCGCCCACCTGAAACTCTTTCAGGTCGACCTTTTCAAACATAAAGTCGTTGACCAGCACCTTATGAATTTTGTCTTCAGCCAACCAGCCGTTGTCGATAATAATCTTGAAGGTTGTGCTCTTTTTGCTCTGTTGTTCTTTGTAGAGCTTTTGCACTTGGCGGTCGTTCAACAAGCCTTTTTTATTCAGCATAATGGCCAGCTGGCTGCGATGCGTCACCGCCAATTTGGCGAGCATGCTCAACTCTTCGGTGGTTTTCTTGTTGGTCTCCCGCAGACGATCATTTTCTTTTTTCAGGTCATACTGTTCCAAACCCAAGGCGACCGTGATCCGTAAGTCATCATCGTTCCAGGGTTTAAGGATAAACTTGTATACCGCCCCATCTTTGATTGCTGCCATCACCGCATCGGTGTCGGCCTGCCCGGTAAGCAGAATACGGATCGTTTCAGGGTATAGCCGTTTCACCTCGCGTAACAGGTCAGCTCCCGTTAAACCGGGCATGCGGTAATCAGTAATCATTAACTGGCAAGGTGTTTCAGCAAGAATCTGTAAAGCGGCTCTCGCATCCGGAGCAGTAAGAATTTCGTAGTTTTCCTGACGAAATACCCGGCGCAAGGCCTTCAGCACATTCGGCTCATCATCTACAAACAACAACCGGTACTTTTCAGGTGCAGCAGTTTCTTCCGCTTCGGTTCCTGTATCGACCGATTTATCAAGCTGCTCTTCGTCTAAAAACAATGATCCAAATTTACTCACACACTCAACCTTATTACACTCAAACTTAGTCGCTTATTTATGCTGTTACGATGGGAAGCCAAAAAGTTACGCAGGTGCCCTGCCCGGCCTCACTATCAATGCGAATATCGCCACCATGATTCAGGACAATATCGCGGCAAGAGGTCAGTCCCAAGCCCTTCCCACCCCCTACTTCTTTGGTGGTAAAAAAGGGGTCAAACACTTTGTCGATAACTTCTTTAGGAATGCCCGGTCCGTTGTCTTTGAACTCAAAGTAAGCAAAACCGTCGCGGTCGTAGCTGCGCACTTCCAAGCGCCCGTTAGCGCCTGTCGCGTCATTGGCGTTCATTATTAGCGCTAAAACGACCTGCCCGATGTAACCAGCACGACATTTGATCATCGGCAGTTCACCTGACTGAAAGTCGACTTCGAGGCTACCGCCAATCGACGCTTTAGCCACGTTAATGCTCGTCGCAACATATTTATTTAGCTCAACGACGACTTCTTCTTCGGCGTCAACGTTAGAAAACAGTTTTAAATCGGCGACGATATCGGCGACACGTTTTCCTCCTGAAATACAGTCATCCAACAAATCGCTGAAGTCCTCCATCACAAAATCAAGGTCCGCTTCTTCCCATTGCGCCTTGAGCAGGTCTAGGCTCGTTTCGCTTTTTAACAACTTACCGATGGAAGTAATATCCGTCAGATATCCTCGCGCGGTGTTTAGGTTACTATTGATGAAGCCCATCGGGTTATTAATCTCATGTGCAACTCCGGCCGCCAAATGGCCTACCGACGCGAGCTTTTCAGATTCAAATAACTGCCGTTGCGCCGACTCAATCGTATTCACCTGCTCCTTGACCTTTTCGTCCAGGTTCTCACTGAGATTTTTATATTTTGCTTCGGAAGCAAGCAAGGCTTCGTGTTCTTCACACAACTTGGTGTAATCTTCCTGAATCGCCTCTATGTGCAACGCTGATGCCATCAAATACTTTTGCGCAAAGCGAATCTGCATAACGATACAGCGCTTTGCTGTATCCAAAGCAGCCGGGGCCCCTTTGGGAGCGAGAAGATAACCGATAGGTTCAAGTTCCAGTACGATAGCGACTTTTGCTATTTCTACGCCCGCCTCCCATTGTTCCGCATCGTCTCCCAGCAGGCGCTCTCCGGCTTCGTCTATCAGGCTAAAGTTATCGCCCAATAGCTGGCTAAGAATGACCGACAATGACTTTTTGTCTGCTGCGCCTATCAACTCATCTAAAGGAATCTCACGGTCAAAACTAATGCGCTCAACAAAACGACTCGGATCCATACCGCCTCCTTATTTGGCCGAAAAATTATCAACAAACATGTGTTCATTGATCCCATGTTCAGCGGTCAAATTAAAGTTCTCGTCAACCAGGGGGTAAACGCCTGAAAGCAAACGGGCAAAGGTTTCAGAAATGCCTTGCCCTTTAAGCGCACTGCCAAACTCCACAGGCCAAGGAGTTTTCGACCAGCGGGCCAAAATTTCCTCTTCAGAGAGAATATCGGGAAGGTCGCGTTTATTAAACTGGATAACAATGGGCAGGGTGTCCATATCCAAACCTACACGAGAGATATTCGCCGCCAGATTTTCGAACGACTCAAGATTATTCATACTCTGATTGCGTTGGGAGTCGGCCACAAACACCACACCATCAGTACGCGATAAAACAGCCTTCCGGGTGCTGTCGTGAGCGACCTGCCCCGGCACGGTAAACAACTTGAGCTTAATTAACAGGCCCGACGGGCACTTCATCCCCATCGGCAAGAGATCGAAAAACAAGGTTCGGTCACCTTTGGTTTCAAGGGCCATCATTTCCCCTTTCAGGTCAGGAGAAAGATGTTCGTGCAGGTGAGTCAGGTTTGTCGTTTTACCACTCTGTGCAGGGCCCCCCGGCGCCTGGAGGTGATCGAGCACCCCCTCGATAATTAGCGTTGCGATTGCGCGATTTCGTGAACAGCAGGGGATGATCAAGGAGTTGGAGAGTACGCGCAGTAAACT
>JBFJVR010000437.1:0-2808 GCA_041624095.1 Oleiphilaceae bacterium | reverse complement strand
CCTCGATCGTTACAGGCATGGCCCGGTACTGGTCTTCAAGCCAGCCTTCATAGCGTAAAGTCTGCCAAGACACCCTGAACTGGCGCGATTCCCCTGCCGAATTTTCAGCGATAAACACACCATAGTGCGTAGTATAATCTGTCGTCGCGCAGCCTCCACTGACACTCACCAACGCAAGCAGCATCACGATATTTAAGAAAGCTTTAAAAAACGTCATTAAGTTTCTGTTCCGAACGTGCTTTAACACTTCAGTATCAAAGCATATTTAAAAATGACGACAGTCTAGCGATACCAGCAAAAATAGAACAGCATGCCTGCACATTTCGTCGGAAAAACCCGGCTTCAGCGACAAAAACGGCTTGACAGCAAAGCAAAAGTAACTGAGAATTATTCTCGTTCCGATTAACACTAACATATCCATCATGGGAAGGTTCTTTGTCTATGCGAAGCTATAAATCGATTTTTTCATGGCTCTGTGCCAGCATTCTGTTTGCAAGCTCAACGCTGAGCCTAGCAAATGAAGTAAATGTCTATTCATACCGACAACCTTTTTTAATCAAGCCACTTTTTGACGCCTTTACTAAAGAAACAGGTATTGAGGTAAACGTTGTATTCGCCAAGAAAGGCCTGGCTGAAAGATTGGCGCGTGAAGGCAAAAACTCTCCTGCAGATCTTGTGTTTACAGTAGATATTGGCCGACTTTCTGAAGTCGTGGAAAAAGACGTGGTGCAGGGAATTGATTCCGAAATACTGCGAACAAACATCCCGCCTCAATACCGTGACCCTGAAGGGCGCTGGTTTGCGCTAACGACACGTACTCGTTCAATATACGCATCCAAAGAGCGTGCTGACCTAAGCAAAATACAGCGCTATGAAGATTTGGCCGACCCCGTATGGAAAGGAAAAATTTGTACCCGCAGTGGAAAGCACCCTTACAACCTCGCGCTGATAGCGGCGATGATTGCACACCACGGTGAAGCTGAAACCGAAACGTGGTTGAAAGGCGTCAAGGGAAATCTGGCGCGCAAGCCACAGGGTAATGATCGGGCTCAAGTCAAGGCCATTAAAGAGGGCGTATGCGACTTGTCTCTGGGTAACAACTACTACTACGGAAAAATGATCGAAAACGAAGAGCAGCGCCCTTGGGCAGAGGCGGTTCATATTACCTTCCCTAACCAACAAGACCGGGGCACACACGTTAACATTAGCGGTATGGCTCTCACCAAGAGTGCACCAAACAAAGATAATGCGATAAAACTGATGGAGTTCTTGAGCGGTAAACTGGCTCAGAAAATCTATGCCGAACAAAACTACGAATACCCGGTCAACCCAACGGTCGAACCTTCAGGGCTGGTGCAATCATGGGGCAGCTTCAAAGCAGACACTCTAACTTTGAGCAAAATATCGGAACTGAGAAAAGCAGCGGCCAAGCTGGTCGACAAAATAGGTTTTGACGAGTAAGAAAAATGCTTGCCTGCTAACCTAGCAAGCCAACATTCTACTCGGATATAATTCCTGTACCTCAAGCGGCCTCGTGCCGCTTTTATGTTTTTTGGAAAGTAATGAAATTGAGACGTCAACTATGATGCAGGCACAGGAACGCCCGTGGTTTTTTTCAGCGCTCATCATCGCATTATTGATTGGCCTGCCCATCATTTCTGTCGTTTATCTGGCCTTTACCCCCGAGGAGAACGCATGGCCTCACCTGCTGAACACGGTGCTTCCCTATTATCTGAATAATACCTTCATACTCATGCTAGGCACCGGTTTGCTAACGCTTATTATCGGCACCGGCACGGCGTGGCTGATTTCCATGTATGATTTCCCCGGTAAAAAATACCTCAGCTGGGCCTTGCTACTCCCCTTTGCTGTGCCCGCTTACGTTGTTGCCTATGTATACACCGACCTGCTCGAATATGCCGGCCCGGTTCAAAGTTCCCTCAGACTGCTATTTTCATGGAACAGCTCTCAAGATTACTGGTTCCCGGAGATACGCAGTATGGGCGGGGCCATTCTGATGATGTCACTCGCGCTGTACCCTTATGTATATATGCTGGCTCGCGCCGCTTTTCTGGAACAATCTGTCGCACTCTACCGCATTGCCCGAAGCCTCGGAACCGGCCCTGTAGGCTTTTTCTTCCGCGTGTCACTCCCTATTGCCCGGCCGGCCATTGCAGTCGGTTTGGCATTGGTGCTGATGGAAACCCTGAATGACTTTGGTACTGTAGACTATTTTGCAGTTCAAACACTGACGGCGGGCCTTTATGACACCTGGTTGAACATGAGCAACCTCGGGGGTGCCGCTCAAATTGCGGTACTCATGGTGATGGTAGTACTAATACTGGTTACCGTGGAACGCTATTCGCGCCGTAAACAAAAACAGTTTCACCCGCGAAATTCCGGCGACCCGATCCCCTGTCAAACAATTACAGGTTGGAAGGGCGGCCTTGCATGTTTTGCAGCCCTTCTGCCAGTTGTACTGGGCTTCATAATCCCCTTCTTCGTTTTAAGCTACTACGCAATACAGTATTTTGAAGTCAGCTGGACCAACAACTTCGCACTTTACGCATTAAATAGTTTTGGTTTGTCTGCCGCCGCCGCAGTAACAACTTTAGTACTTGGACTGATACTTTCTTACTGCAAACGCATGAATCAAAACATGTTTACGCTTTCGATGATTCGCTTTGCCAGTTTAGGTTACGCCGTTCCTGGTGCCGTACTGGCGATCGGCATCATTGTTCCTTTTGCCGCTTTTGATAATCAGATCGATGCGCTATTCCGCAGCTATTTGGGGCTGTCTACCGGACT
>JBFJVR010000436.1:0-2815 GCA_041624095.1 Oleiphilaceae bacterium | reverse complement strand
GGGGGCCGGATTTGAACCGACGACCTTCGGGTTATGAGCCCGACGAGCTACCAGACTGCTCCACCCCGCATCAAAACTGGTATTGTGAGGCTGTGTTGCCTCGATCAATGTGGCGCGTATCTTACCGATGGAGGTGGTGGCCGTCAAGGGCTTTCGCGGTATTAATCTGTATTCCGCTGAAAATGTATTTTCGCTTGTCTTTCTGGTTGAAAAGTAAACGATTTTTGGGGGTTGGACGCGCTTTTGCGTTACCTTTAAAAACATACTGGCTTGGGATTTTCATCTACAATGATAATCTAGGGTTTAGCAAATGTTTCAGGAGCATTAATGGCGACGGTAGATGAGTTAATCGCGACAGCGAGAAAGAACGAAAAGATTGCGCAAAATCTTTTCGATATTGAAGTCGCGATCATGAACATCACCCGTTGTTCGGAGTTCTTTTCGAGCTTGCTTGCTTTGGTTGCAGACAAGTTTGCGATAGATCATGTCTGGCTGGTGTTAACCGAGACCCCCTCGAATGCTCATCTGGTTGAAACCTTAGAAGGTCGATTGCCGCTCGCGGAGGGCGAAGAGTCGGCCTTGGTGACTGTGGCGATGATTGATTTTCTGCAAGCGACCCAAAGTGTGCGAGAGCCTATCCTGGTTAACCGGGAGTTACGTCGCTTGCGCACCTTGATCCCTTCGCGGCTAAAGAGTGAACTCGGTTCCGTGGCGATTTTGCCTTTAGTAGTCGATGGTAAAATTGTGGGCGCGCTGATGTTGGGTGCGGCCGAGCAAGATCGTTATACGCCACAAAAGGACAGTTTTTTTCTCAAGCAATTGTCGGTTAAGGCGTCTATTTCGTTGGCAGGCGTTTGGGCAAGAGAGCGCATCAGTTTTTTAGCAACACGCGACCCATTAACCTTATTAAGAAACCGCCGCGAACTTGAAGAAAGCCTTGAACAGGAGCTTAGTCGTCATGTTCGGCAGCGAGAGCACTTGGCGGTGATGTTTATTGATTGCGACGATTTTAAATTGGTGAACGATACTTATGGCCATGATGTGGGTGATCTGTACCTTAAGCATGTTGCCGAGAACCTCAAAGAACTGACACGTAAGAGTGATCTGGTATTTCGATTCGCAGGCGATGAGTTTGTGATTTTGCTACCGAGCCAAAGCCAGGAGGGAGCCGAGGTGATCGCCGGTCGAATACGTGAGCATCTGCTGAATACGCCCTTAATGGCGGATGCACAAACGATTCCGGTACAGATCAGTTATGGCGTTGTGTCTACTGATCAGCTACAAAAAGTGGATGCGCGTATCATGCTCAAGTGTGCTGATGAGCGGCTATACGATATGAAGCGTTTGAAGCCTAAAAAAACTGAGCCCTCTTCAGAGCCTCTACACTCTCAAAAAGTGTCGTAGTAAATCGAACACTCCTTCCTGCGCGTCCTGCAAGTAATACAATGTCACGATGGAGCGTTTAGTTTGCGATAAGCCCCAGGCGTTGTCCCGGACCATTTTTTGAAGCTGCGATGGAACGAGCGGCTGTCGGCAAAGCCGAGATTAAATGCAATGTCTTGCACAGCCAACCCCGAGTTCTGCAGCATATCGAAAGCATGTTCTTTACGAATTTCTTCTAACAAGCTCTGGTAGGAGCTCCCTTCTTTGTCTAGTTTGCGTTGCAGGGTGCGCGGCGTCATGCCTAGTTCTTCTGCGATGAGTTCTTTGCGTGCGATACCCAGTTTAAGGTGAGACTGGATGGCTTGCGCTACGCGAATGCTGGTTTTCGCTTCTTGTTCGTTTAGTTGGCTCAAACGGCTGGCAGCATGTGACTCCAATGTTTTTAGGAGTAGTTTGTCGGGTTGGCGTAAGGGTAGGGCGAGCAATTTTTTGTGCAGCAATATGCGGTTATGAGTTGCGCCGAAGCTAATTGGACAGCGGAAAAATTCTTCGTATTGCTTGCGAATCGCAGGTTCGGGTACCTCATGCTGTAAACGAACTTCACTCGGAGAGGTATCTTGGTTGGCGAGCCAGCGTGCATAGTTTGTCCAGGAGGACAGTACGTTATCTATCATATGCCGGCGTACATTAGGGTCGGTATAAGCGCAATGCCATTCGAGAAAAAACTGTTCTGCCAGCTCGCCTGTTTCGGTTACGCCCATGTCGCCTACAAGTCTTTCAAAAGGAGGGATGCGTGCAATCGCTTCACCGATGGTTGCGCAACTCATGGTGATGTAGCCCAGAACATTATAGGAGCCGGGTTGGACAAACTGGCTGGTGTGCAAGCCCATTAGCGGGTCTTTTGACTGCTTCAATAATGATTTGATGAGTATTTGGAATTGGGTGCCTTTGATGCGGCCGTTTTCATTCAGTAGCAGTTTCGGGTCGATATTCGCCAGCTGCATTGCCAGCTGGGTGTCGAGGCGCTGGCTTTCTGCATAGCGCAGGTACTGCAAAACCGCTTGAATGGACGCAAAGCCTAGGTGTTTCATCGTCAAAAATGACTCAATTTGTCGGGATTAATGTCTGAAAAGGACAGCCAATTTTAGTTTCGATTCTATATGATACTAAGGCATGATAGCAGTGTCTTTTACTTCTGTTGCACGCTTTAAGCGTCTTGGGCCTGCAATAACTAACTGAATTGGGTGAAATAATGCGACGTTGGAATGGTTGGGGTGATGAGTCAAATAAAATGGATATGCCGTCGTCGGGTGATGCGTTTTTGCAGCAGCGTATTGGCGCGGCCAAGGCGCTCGAAGATGTATCAATAGACGAGGTGTTGCAGCAGGTGCCCGAGAGTCGTTTGGGTGAGCACCCTTTAATTGATCGCGGC
>JBFJVR010000435.1:0-2819 GCA_041624095.1 Oleiphilaceae bacterium | reverse complement strand
TTCTGATTGGCGAACTTTTCTGCGAAGAAACCGGTGCAACGCTGCTAAGCGACCCTAGCATTATTGAGCTAAATGGCGAGCCTGTCATGCTGATGCATGGCGATAGCCTATGCACCGCCGACACCAGCTATATGAAATTCAGGGCGACGATCCGTAACCCGTCGTTTTTGGAACCCTTTCTGAAGCGCCCTATCGAAGAGCGCAAGATTACCGCCGAGCAGCTGCGTGCGATGAGCCAAGCGAATAATCAGTCAAAAACCATGGAAATCATGGATGTCACCCCAAGTGAAGTGGTCTGCGAAATGCAAAAGCATCGCGTGAAAACGCTCATTCACGGCCACACGCATCGCCCCATGGTGCATAATCTCGAAGTCGCACAACAAAGTGCAAAGCGCTATGTGCTCGGCGACTGGGACAAACACATCTGGTATATCCGCGTTGCACCAGCTGGCTCAATCGAGTTGCTGCAACAAGACTTCCCAGAATAGTCCACCTTGATGCAAAACAAAGAAGCTGCGAAAAATGCCCGATACTTCGACGTTATCATTATTGGTGGCGGCGCCTCGGGCTTGATGTGCGCAGCTGTGGCCGGGGCACGCGGGCGCAAGGTACTGGTCCTCGACAGCAGCAACAAGGTAGGCAAGAAAATCCTCATGTCGGGAGGTGGGCGCTGCAACTTCACCAATCTGTATGTCGAGCCCGATAACTTCCTGTCTAGCAACCCGCACTTCTGTAAATCGGCCTTGAGCAGGTATACACAGTGGGACTTTATCTCACTGGTCGAAAAACACGCTATCCCTTACCATGAGCGCAAACACGGCGAGTTGTTCTGCAACGACTCCGCAAAAGATATCCTCAATATGCTGCTTAAAGAATGCGCGCAATCCGGTGTCAGCATAAACACCAAGTGCGCCATCAAGCGCATCGAGGCTATCACCAACAATACCGGCCGCTATACCTTGCAAAGTAACTTGGGGGTCTTCCATTGCGAGTCACTGGTGCTTGCCACTGGCGGCTTGTCGATTCCGACGATGGGCGCAAGTGGTTTTGGTTACGAAATTGCGCAGCAATTCGGGCTACCCCTGATCGAACGACGCGCAGCATTGGTACCCTACACCTTTACCGATGGTACAAAAAAACTAACCGAAACACTCTCCGGTTTAGCTGTAGATGTCGGCATGCAAAGCAAGGGCCCCAGCTTTAGGGAAAACATGCTATTCACCCACCGTGGTATCAGCGGCCCCACTGCACTGCAAACATCGAGCTACTGGCGAGAAGGCGAAGCGATTGCTATTAATTTATTACCCGACACAAACTGCACAGAGCTACTACTAGACTTAAAAGCGTCCCGCCCTAACTCACTGTTAAGAAACCTCTTAGCGGACAAATTAGCCAAAAGCCTGGTCGCGGAGCTGCAAACCCTATTTTGGCCAGAGGAAAGCGAACAGAAAATGGGGCAGTTCAGCGATAAGCGCCTCAACGAAATAGCCGAAGCCTTGCAAAACTGGCAACTTAAACCCTCGGGAACAGAAGGCTATCGCACTGCTGAAGTCACCCTAGGAGGCGTCGACACCAACGCCATCTCCTCCAAAACGATGGAATGCCTGACCCAACCCGGCTTGTTTTTTATTGGCGAAGTATTAGACGTAACCGGCTGGCTCGGTGGCTTTAACTTTCAATGGGCCTGGGCTTCGGGCGTCGCCGCGGGCGGGCAGGTTTAGCATAACAGAGACCACTAATGCCTCACTTATGCCCTTACTCCTTTGCACGCCGATATTCAGCAGGACTCTGTGCAAACCAGCGTTTGAATGCTCGGCTAAATGCCGCCTGGTTGGAAAAGCCAAGCGTCAAGGCAATTTCTTTCAGCTGCATCCCATCCTTTGCCATCAGTTTTAGTGTTTCATTTTTACGCACCTGCTCAATAATGGCCGAATAGGTGTAGCCTTCCTGCTTAAGTCGGTTTTTTAAGGTGCTAACGCTCATATTGAAATGACGACTAACGTCGGGCAAGCCTGGCAAGTCCTTCCCCAAGTTCTTGGCGAGGTAAGACACGACATGTTGATGAGTGGACATACTCAGCGCTCTGGACTGCTGCAAGCGCTTTAGCTTGCGCAGGTAAAGAGCCAGCAGGCGTGGATCGGAAGACCTGACCGGTAGGTCTAGCACAGACTGCGCGATCACAATTTCATTTACCGGTTTGCCGAAAGCCACCGGACAGGAAAAAACCTCTCGATATACGGCTTCATCTGCTAATGGTTGATGCTGAAAATTCACCTGAATCAATTTTACTTTTTGTTCAAGGCGACGCCCGACCAAAAAAACAGCTAATGCATGTGCGGCGGCTAAGTCCAATTCAACCAGTGCCGGCAAATAGTCAGACTCAAGATTGTTTTTGATCTGAAAGCGGCAATATTCACCAGTACAAACAAAGCCGGCATCAAGACCCTGACTCATCGCGTGCTTGTGCTGTGCGGCAAACTTAAGTGCATCTCCGAGTGTAGGAAAGTTCATTAGCGCATAGCCAATGACCCCGTAATCTGAAGGATGTACGTCGCGCCCTATTGCCAGACCAAACGACAAGCCTCCGGGCTTTGACGCAATAAGTGACAAAATGCGATTAATCTCCGGTAAGGGCACTTGGCTACCAAAACGAACACCCGTCGCACAGCGGCTTTCTAAGCTCCGGGCCACATCGACCCAACACTCACCATTAAACTTGGCAAAATGATAAATGAGACAAAGATACAAGTGCGAAACGCCTTGACTGACGGGCTCAAGCGAACCTGACACATAGCTATTAGCCTTCATGTAAATCGAGA
>JBFJVR010000434.1:0-2825 GCA_041624095.1 Oleiphilaceae bacterium | reverse complement strand
TTGCATGTCAGCGTCTTTAATCCAGTCGTGAAGGATCTTGTACGAGTCCTCCTGGTTGCGAATAATCCAGTTAATATACTTGGTCTTTTCCTCGGCCTCTGCTTCATCTTGCGGGTTAGCAGATTGCGGTTCGAAAGTAATAACATCCTGAGCACCAAGAAACACCCTAACGAGGGCGGGCATGTCAGACTCTACAAGGTCTTGAACGTCTGTAGAGACAACCTGCGACTGTCCCTCTTGCTCATCTCCGAACGGCTCCGAATGGTAGTATTCGAGCAGCTCCTGGTTTTCTTCTAGGAATTGACCGTTATATGAGATAGCGTCACGCTCAGCCTCGCCAACTATCGCCAGTAGTTCGTGCTCAGTCATTTTGGGCATTTACTTAGCCTTTCTAGCGCCATTAGATTTGGCATTAACAGGTATTTGAAGCTTTTTCTTGATCTGATGAAGCTCTTCCTGAACTACTTTTAGCTCCTCTTTCAAGTCGCGAAGATCGTTCGCTAATTTAATACTCATGCGATGCTTACCTTTTGATAGTTAAGTGGTTGCCAGCTCTTTTTAGTCTGCGCCGTGCGCATTGACATCATTAAAGAGTCTGCCATGTTGGGCGAGGGTATCTTTAAGCGCTTCATTTGCGCCTTATCTAAAATCTGGATCAATCCATTGCCGTTTGGGTGTTTAGGAATTCGGCAAACTTCGGCACGTAACGCCGAGATATTTTGAATTTCTGAACTGATCGAGATTAATTCGTCAGGGTCAATATAGTCGCCCTTCTCGACCGCTCGGTATGTGTTAAAGAATCGATCACGCAAAGCCCAGTAATACTGAGCGCGCTTGTTTTTGAACGTATCCTTATTAGAGCGGTTAATGTCCGTATTCTTATCTACTTGCATGTAGGTCTGGCTTGGGTAGTCAACACCCTCCGACCCTTTGAACATGCCATACTCGATCTTTTTCCCGTCTAGCGCTTCTGCAACCTGTCGTTTCAGTGACACCCCTAAGCCGTCGCCATCCCAGATAAACAGGTCTGCGCCTTTTTCGACTGCGTACCCAGTGGCCCAGTCACAACCATCATTCACATCACCCGATGTAAGCTCCTGAACGTCTAAGATCACAGAGCCATGCCGATACACCAACCCCTTTGCATCTTCGCCAAGGTCTGACGGGTCGTGTGATACAATTTTTTGTCCTTTGGGCTTAAATCCGAGTTTCTTATGCGCATCTATCGCAGCTTCGAACCACTCCACCGGGATAATGGAGTTCTCCACCGAGTCGTTAAAGTGGCCTTCCCATATGTGGTTGTATAAATTTCTGGGTAGATTGGTGTAATCCCAGTTACGCTCCATGTCTAGCTCGTGAGGGAACCAAGGATTATCACGCCAGTTCAGCACGATAATTAGGTGTAAGTCGTCCTCGTAATAACCATGCTTAGCTAACTCGTTCTGAAACGGAACAATGAAGCGTTTGCTAAAAGGATCTGCACTACTCATTGGGTTAGCGCTGAACCAGATCTCGCCGCCCTCACTCCGCAGCGTAGGCGTTAATAGCTTTAACGACTCCTCAGAAACACTTTGCGCCTCTTCAACCCAGAACCGATGGAAGCCGTGCATAGACTTCACGCTGTCTGGATTTCTAGCCAACCCTTTAAACTTAAACTCAGAACCTGTCGCGCTTACTATGTCGCTATTGGTTGCTGTATAACCTGGCAGGCCAATGCGCTCTATTTCTTCTTTTAACAGCGAATGAACAGAATCCCCTATCGAGTTCTGAAATTCTCGGAAACAACCTGTTTTTAAAGGTCTGGATTGCCCTTCGACTAGCAATATGTCCGCAATGCCCTGCGATTTGCCCGAACCACGGCCACCTATTACTATCTTGAAGCGCTTAGGCTTCTGTAGTAGCGGCAGTAGCTTTTGGTTTATCTGTACTTGCAACAGGCAATATCTCGATTTTAGTGGTGAAAGGTTGGTCAGGGTCGCTAGAAAGCTCAACAGCTCGCAGTTTGGGGGCAACGTACTGCGCAAGCTCTTTGTACATCGTGCCCGCCAGAGCTAAAGCCTCTTTTCTATCTTTAAAATCAGTAAATTTATCTGCATCAGCCCTTGCTTCCATTGCGATATGCGCCATGCCTTCAATCGGATCGCAGCCCATTTCCTGAAGCATTCGATCAATCTTTTCTTTGCGCTTATTTACAGAACCTTTGGGCCTGCCTGCGCCTTTTCGTTTACCGCCAATAGCCATTTATTACACTCCCGTAGGTTGGTGTAGTTTGTGTGTTAGCCGGAGAGTCTGTAAGAGATTGTCCCCGATGTGTAAGCAGAGCAATTTAGTCTGTATTGTGCCGATTCATGGCTATGCCCTGTGCGCTCTGCATCTGCTGTGAAAGCCTCGATAACGCCCCACGTCGAGCCATCAAAAGACCGCTCTAGCGCTATAGTGGCCGTACCGAAGCCAGACAAAGAGAGGTTGAACTTACTCCCTAGCGTCACGCTGCTTGTTGTGCCTGTGCCTGATATTGTTCCTGTCTGAATTCCCATAGTTAGCCTCTAATTTGCAGGACTGTTTAGAATGTTTGAAGCTGGCGACTTTACAGGGGAGCGCAATATACCCAAATCGCCCGAAGGAGGTGCCGAATACGCCCCTGTAGTGAATTGGGCGCCACTAGCAACCGTTGAGTCGTTGCTCGCTGCATCTGTATGTACAAAGTGCGGATAATAGCTTGTTGATGCCGACAGAGCGCCAAACGAAACCGCCTGTGAACCTGTCGCGCTTACCGCTTGTGATGACCCCGCTTTAACCGTCGCTACATTTTCTGAGCTGTTTGC
>JBFJVR010000433.1:0-2831 GCA_041624095.1 Oleiphilaceae bacterium | reverse complement strand
TGTCCAGGACGAAAAGTGACTACTCGCCTCGCCGATATGGGTATTTCCTCACCCGTTTTCGGGTTTCTGCCCGGACGCTGTTTTTTATCTCGCAAATCAAAATTGCCAAAGCCAGACAGCTTAACCTGTTCGTTATGCCCTAACGCTTCACTAATTTCATCAAAGAATGCTTCCACCATCTCTTTGGCTTCACGCTTGTTTAAACCAACTTCGTCGTACAGGCTCTCCGCCATGTCGGCCTTTGTCAAAGCCCCCATTCTTTAACTCCTCAATCGCGCATCAAACTTACCCGCCAGTGCTGCGACGATAGCGTCAAATATCTGACCTATCTCATCATCTAGCAAAGTTCGGTCCGACTTTTGCCATACCAACCCCAAGCCTATACTTTTTTCATTATCGGCCAAGCTTGAGCCTGAATATACGTCGAATACCTTCGAACTTACCAAATCACTACCGGCATTTTCTCGTACAACGGTTTCGATATCTCTGAACGAGACCTCACTTTTCACCACAATTGCCAAATCTCTCCGAACCTCGGGGAATTTAGAAACTTCAGTAAAATAAGGTACTTGCCCCTTAACCGTCTTTTCTAAGCATAGTTCAAACAAATAGACCGGGCCATTTAAATCAAGGGATTTTTGTAATTTTGGGTGAACCGCCCCCATTATTCCGATTATTTCACCCTGTTTGACAATTGAGGCGGTCTGACCGGGGTGCAAGGCAGCATGTTCCCCGACTTCAAAGTGAATTGTCGCATCAATGGGAAACAGGATATTCTCTAAATCTCCCTTTAAGTCATAGAAGTCGACCTGTCGCTTTACATTGCACCAGTTTTCTTCGTCTACCGCACCCGATACAAGCCCGGAAATCATCCGCGTTTGCACTATTTCTCCGTCCTGCTCGACAAACTTCAGACCCGTTTCAAACAATTTAACCCTGGCCTGTTGACGATTCTGGTTATATGACAAGGCCTTTAGCAAGCCCGGCCATAAACTGGTGCGCATCACTCCCATATCAGCAGAGATTGGGTTTGCAAGCGGAATACTCTTGTCGCCTGGATTAACCTGGGTTTGCAGGTCATTATCAACAAAGCTATAGGTTATCGCTTCCTGATACCCCAGGCTGACCAAGCGGTCTACTAAATGTTCAACCGGACAGCTCGACTCATCATCAGCTCTTAAGGCCAGCGAACCGACCACCTGCGTTTTCGGCAGGTTGTTATAACCATGAATACGGCCCACTTCTTCTATCAGGTCGGGCTCAATTGAGACGTCGAAACGGTAGCTGGGAACAGAAAACAACCATTCACCCTCGGCTTTACTCTGTGCCTCAAATCCCAAACGGGTCAGGGTGTCTTCAATCTCCTCTGGCGCGATAGCCTTACCCAGCAAGGATTCAATTTTTGCAGCTCTCAAACTGACGCTTCGGGCCGAAGGCAGTTTGTTCTTGTCGGTGCTTTCGATGACTGGCCCGGGTTGACCGCCAACAATGTCGAGCAGGAGATGCGTCGCCCTTTCCATTGCCCGATGCTGCTGTGCGTGATCCACCCCACGCTCAAACCGGTGCGACGAGTCAGTATGTAAGCCATAGGAGCGCGCCTTGCCCGCTATGGCCAAGGGACTAAAAAACGCACACTCAAGAAATACGTTTTTGGTAGCAGAACTAACACCGGAGTGCTCTCCACCCATAATTCCCGCCATCGCCAAAGCAGATTTCTCGTCGGCGATCACTAGCGTGTCGTCACGCAGCTTCAGAGTTTGGCCATCTAACAGCGTCAATGACTCGTCCTCTTTGGCCTTTCTTACTGTAATGCAGCCGTTTAACTGATCCAGATCAAAGGCGTGCATGGGCTGACCTAACTCCAGCAAGACATAGTTGGTGACATCAACGACAGGATCGATACTGCGTAAACCACTGCGACGCAAATTTTCTTTCATCCAGACTGGCGTTTCTGCACTCAGATCGACACCTTTAATCACCCGGCCTAAATACTTAGGGCAGGAATCAGTATCCTCAAGCACCACCTTGAATTCATCATCAATAACTGCCTGTACTGCCTCGATGTCGGGTCCAGAAACAGAACACTTGTTTAGCACGCCAACCTCTCGTGCCAAACCTGCAATTGAGAGACAGTCACTACGGTTAGGCGTTAAGTCAACTTCTATACTCTGGTCATCAAGCTTGAGGTAGTCGCGAAAGCAATTGCCCACTGGTGCATCCGGACTTAGCTCCATCAAGCCATCGGAGGCATCTGACAAACCTAGCTCAGCTTCTGCGCACAACATGCCGAAAGACTCAACTCCACGCAGCTTGGCTTTTTTGATTTTGAAATTGCCCGGCAGAACTGCGGAAACTTTCGCAAATGGCACTCTTAAACCGGCCCGAACGTTGGGCGCACCACACACCACCTGAAAAGTCTCTGTACCATCACTGACTTGGCATACTCTCAGCTTGTCGGCATCAGGGTGCTGCTCGACACTGGTAACTTCAGCCACTACGACACCGGAAAACGATTCGGCTACGGACTCTACCCCGTCTACTTCGAGGCCTACCATCGTAATTTGCTCAACCAGGGTGTCGGTATTAATATCCGGATTAACCCACTCTCTAAGCCATCGCTCACTGAATTTCATTGGAGTTCCACTTCTCTTGAATACTGTCTAGTTAAATTGCTTTAAAAATCTCAGGTCATTGTCGAAGAATAGCCGCAGGTCATTCACTCCGTAACGCAGCATCGCTAGACGCTCTACACCCAGACCAAAGGCAAAACCTGAATATTTCTCTGCATCGATACCACTGGCTTCAAATACTTTCGGATGCACCATGCCGCA
>JBFJVR010000432.1:0-2831 GCA_041624095.1 Oleiphilaceae bacterium | reverse complement strand
CCGCGCCTTAACCCAGCATGCTTGCACGCCGCTGCGGGCGTGACTGATGGGCGAGCTAAGCCCAAACGACCGGGTATTGAGGCGGGGTTTGGGTTTGCTTCAAGCTTCAGGCTTCCTGCTTCTTCCGTCTTGCCTCTAACGTCTCACGTCTTCCGTCTTCCCTCTCGCTTCTAGCTTCAGGCTTCAAGCTTCCTGCTTCTTCCGTCTAGCTTCCGGCTTCCAGCGCCTCGCGTCTTCCGTCTCGCATCTCCCGTCTCCCCTCTTGCTTCTCAATCCGAAACCTTTCCCCGTAATGCTTTAGTACGCGCATGCTTGGTTTTGCTATCGAGGCGTTTGCGTTGCGAGGATCGCGTAGGTTTGGTCGGCTTCCGAGACTTTCTTATTACGGTGGCGTTGCGCACCATTGCAGCTAAACGCTGCACAGCATCTTCGCGATTCTTTTCTTGCGTGCGGTGGGTCTGGGCCTTGATCACCACCACACCTTCGCTGCTAATACGCTGGTCCGAAAGTGCCAACAGTTTTTCCTTCCATTCCGGAGGGAGAGAGGATGACCTGATATCAAAGCGCAGATGAATCGCGGATGACACCTTATTGACGTTCTGGCCACCCGCGCCTTGGGAACGTATTGCGCTCAGCTCTACTTCGTGGTCGGGTATTGCAACATTGCTAGTGATAACGATTGGCATATAGGGATGGATTACGGCGAGACTGAGTGAATGAGCGGTAAATATGGTCATTATTACAGGTATCACTCACCAAGAACACACTATATACTTGCGCCTGAATTTTAATGAGTCCTATCTATGTTATTTTCCGAACTCGGTTTATCCGATGCGATCCTAAAAGCGGTGTCTGAACAAGGCTACGAAACTCCCTCTCCTATTCAGGCCCAAGCTATTCCCGCTGTTTTGAAGGGGCAAGACGTCATGGCAGCGGCGCAAACCGGGACCGGTAAAACAGCAGGGTTTACGCTACCACTGCTGGAGCGGCTATCCAAGGGCCCACGCCCTAACGCCAATCAGGTGCGTACGCTGGTACTGACACCGACGCGAGAGCTGGCGGCGCAGGTAGGCGAGAGCGTCGAGCTGTATGGTAAGTACCTTGATTTAAGATCAGCCATCGTGTTCGGAGGGGTCAAGATCAACCCTCAAATGCAAAAACTCCGCAGAGGCGTCGATGTATTGGTCGCAACTCCCGGGCGTTTACTCGACCTGGAAAGCAAGAATTGCGTGAAATTCGATCAGCTTGAGATTCTAGTACTGGACGAAGCAGATCGTATGCTCGACATGGGCTTCATTCACGACATCCGTAAAATTCTCGCCATGCTGCCAAAACGCCGGCAGAATCTGATGTTTTCGGCGACCTTTTCTGACGATATCAGAAAACTCGCCAAAGGTATGGTGCATGACCCGGTAGAGATTTCCGTCAGCCCACCCAATGCCACTGCAACAACAGTTGAACAGTGGGTGATCCCCGTCGATAAAAAACGCAAGCCGGCCTTACTGATCAAGCTAATCAAAGACCACAATTGGTTTCAGGTACTAGTATTCAGTAGAACCAAACACGGGGCAAACCGCCTGAGCACGCAACTCGAAAAAGCGGGCATCAGCGCAGCCGCTATTCACGGCAACAAAAGCCAAGGGGCCAGAACGCGTGCGCTTGCAGAGTTCAAACGCGGCGACATACAAGTACTGGTTGCGACCGATATCGCTGCACGTGGGCTTGATATTGACCAACTCCCTCAAGTCATTAACTTTGACCTGCCTAACGTCGCTGAAGATTATGTACACCGTATCGGTAGAACCGGACGCGCAGGCGCCGAAGGCCAGGCATTATCGTTGGTAAGCGCAGATGAATTCAAAGACTTGGCGGGTATCGAGCGGCTGATACAACGGGTAATACAACGTGAGGTCGTAGCGGGCTTTGAACCTAGCGTTAAGCTACCTGAATCGCCCAGAAACCCGAAACCAATTAAGCCCAAAAAGGCGAAGAAGCCAAAAACAAAAGATGCTACAGAACATCGTGACGGGAACCATCCTGACGGTAAGGCCTCGCATCAAAAGGTTAAACAGCGCCGCGCGCCACAAAACGATGATAGCAAGCGCGCTGAAAACAGACCGTCTCGACGTCGCCGTCCTTCTCAAGCCAAGCCAGCAAATTAATACTGTAATTAATATGCGGGCTCGCAACAGCTGTTTGATTTAAACGACCTTAACCAAACAGCTTTGAGTCTGGCAGCTATGAACAAGCCCCTCCCAAAGTACGTATAAATTTTACTGTAAGGCTTACTCAGAAATATTGGGAAAGTCTTTGGCATACTTGTCGATCCATTCCAGGGCCGCGTTCTCGCCATCGAGATCCCTCCCCTCGACTTCCTTCACCCACATACGATAATGCTCAATATGGCAGATTTGCTCTACCATACGCGCGGTATACGCATCTTCAGCAGAAACGAATTCGATGCCTGCTTCGTATCTATCAGGGCGCGCCAGACACCAGACGACTTTCGCCTGGGCCTCGAATGGCGGCTCGACAATAGGGATTTTGATCGTAACGGTGGCGCCAACTGGCAGTCTTTTGGCGGAGCTAAAACTAAGCCCACCCAAACTGATATCCTGCACAATCGTTTTTTCGCGCTCAATGTCCGCCACCGGTGAAAACTCGATTGGGACATCAGCAGGGTGACGAATATACGCCCGCATAAGAACCTGCTCACTCATTTATTTATTTGAAGTTGAAGTGAGCGCCATTCTAATGGATATAGCGATCCAACACCATTTCCAATTGTGTTAATTTAAACGGCTTGGTAATGAATTCATCCATTCCCACCT
>JBFJVR010000431.1:0-2838 GCA_041624095.1 Oleiphilaceae bacterium | reverse complement strand
GTTTTTTCCGCGTCCAGTTCAAGTTCGCGCAAGCTGTCGCAATGTTTTTTTAGCATTTGCAGCTTTTCTTCCGTTTTTGTTTTGATCTCGTTAGGCAGGTCGTCTACTCGATGGAGAAAACGGTCAAGGTTGTAATCCAGTTGCTCTAATTGTTCTGTAAGGCGGTTAATTATGGTGTGGTGTGACGACATAGCATCGCTCCTTTATAAGTGCATGTATGTTTGAGATGTTTGGTCCATATCAGCATAGGCTTGGGGCCCTTGTTGCGTCATTGATTTGGATCAATCGAGTGCAGATTCTATGGAGTTCTATATCGACTGGAATGCAAACAGATTATTGCCCGTGAAAGCTTAGGCTTACCGCGCATGCAGCTTGACTTACATCAATGCGTCTAATGTGGGAGTTGGTACACTCAATGCAGAATATATCGAGAGAGTTGTACCATGCAGAAGGTTGAACTATGAACACTAGAGAGGCTTCGGCGCTAGCACCGCTGCTAATGAAATACGATGTGTGTGGGCCTCGTTATACGTCTTATCCCACGGCATTGCAGTTCAGTGAGCAGTTTACCGAGCAAGATTATTTGCAGCAGGTTCAGGCTAGTAATCAGCACCCTTTACCCAAGCCCTTGTCACTGTATCTGCATATCCCGTTCTGTCGGCAGCTATGTTACTACTGCGGCTGCAATAAAATTATTACCCACAAAACGTCGATGGTAGAGGAATATCTGGAGTACCTCTACCGTGAAATAGAGATGCAAGGTCGCCACTTTGCGGATGATCGTTTGGTGCAGCAAATTCATTTTGGTGGCGGTACGCCGACGTATTTAAAACCCAGCCAATTGCGTGAAATTTTGGAGGTTGTTGCGCAAGCGTTTCATCTGGGCTTGCCAGATTCTTTGGAAATAGGCATAGAAATCGACCCGCGAAGTGTAACCGCTCAGTCGGTGACGGAACTGGTTGAAACGGGCTTCAATCGTGTCAGTGTGGGCGTTCAGGATTTTGATAGTGACGTTCAAGCAGCCATTAATCGAGTGCAGAGCAAACAGCAAGTGGAGGCGGTCGTTAAACATGCGCGACAGGCAGGGGTGAAGTCAGTTTCGCTGGATATTATTTACGGCTTACCACTGCAGACGAAGTCCGGTTTTGTTCGTACGCTAGACCAGGTAATTGATTTGCGGCCTGATCGGATTGCGCTATACAACTATGCTCACATGCCAGACCGGATTCCCTCACAGCGCCTTATTTCAAGCGATGCAATACCGAGTAGGGATGAAAAAATGTCGATTTTCACCCAGAGTATTGAGCGGCTTACTTCGGCTGGGTATGTATATATTGGCATGGACCATTTTGCGCTACCCGAAGACAGCCTCGCAAAAGCGATGAAAAACGGCGGTTTGCAGCGTAATTTTCAGGGCTACTCCACTCACGCGGAGTGCGATGTGGTCGGTTTAGGGCTTAGTGCAATCAGCCGGGTAAACGATAGTTATAGCCAGAACTTCGGCGAATTATCGCGATATAAAACCCGAATAGATTCAGCAGAGCTGCCCATCGCCAAGGGCTTGACCCTAACCGAAGAGGACAATATCAGGGCCGATGTGATACACGCGATTATGTGCAAGGGCGAAGTTGATTTTAGCGCCTTGGGAAGCCAGCATAATATTTTCTTTCAACCGCATTTTCAGGATGAACTGGCGAGATTATCTGAGCTTGAGAAAGATGGTCTGGTCCTGGAGACAGACAGCGGTTTTAGCGTTACCGAGACCGGACGCTTGTTTTTACGCAATATCGCAATGGAATTTGATGCGTATCTGAATCAAAATACCATTCACGAAAGCCACAAGCCGCGTTATAGTAGAACCTTATAAAACTGATGCTAATAACAGGTGCCTCCATGTCTAATGCTATTCCTACCGCATCGCCATCCTTTTTAAAGTGTGGGCAGTGTTCTTTGGGAAAGTTATGTTTGCCAGTAGGTTTGGATCCGAAGGACATGAACCAGTTGGAAGACATAGTAGAGTCACAAACGCCCTATAAAGACCAGCAGAAGGTTTATCAGGCGTCTCAGGCTTTTGAACGTATTTATGCGGTGAAGTCAGGCATGTTCAAAACGGTCGTGAACAGCTCCAATGGCAATGAGCATATCGTTGGCTTCCATCTGCCGGGTGAGCTGTTTGGTCTCGATGCTATTTATCCTCAAAAGTATGTTTCCTCAGCTTACTCGCTTGGCACCAGCAGTGTGTGTGCAATCAATTACCAAGACCTCGAAGCGCTGGCGGGTAAACTCCCCTCGCTGCAAAAGCAGTTAATGAGTTTGATGAGTAAGGAAGTGCATACCTCCAATGCTCAAAGCCTAGAACAAACGGCGGAGCAGAAATTAGCCACTTTTATTCTGACTTTGTCGTCGCGTTATAAGCAGCGGGGTTATTCGGATACGCGCATTAACCTGATGATGCCGCGAAGGGATATCGCCAATCATCTCAATATGGCCGCCGAGACGGTAAGTCGCTTATTTAAGCGCTTCCAGACTTCAGGTTTATTGGACATCAAAAGAACAGAGCTGGAAATCATTGATATGGAGGCATTGAAGGCTTTGGCAGGGTGTGCCTCGGCCTGTTAAGGCTTTACTTGTAACCTCCCTTATACTGCACTTCGTATTACTTTCATAGATTGCCTCCCATTGATCTGGGTCAGAGCTGTTTTGTGTGTTTTGTCATTTAATAAGCTCTTCTCGAAAACAGGAGAGTAAGCATGGAACAACAATTACAACAACGTGACCTGCAACAAAACGGAGATATTTTAAGCGTCTCGAACACACCGCTTAGCTGTACGCTCGAGC
>JBFJVR010000430.1:0-2844 GCA_041624095.1 Oleiphilaceae bacterium | reverse complement strand
AGGATTGCTTATGCTTATATCCGTTGGCCGTCTTTTTAAAGCGCTTGGCCGCACCGCTTTTTACTTTCATTTTTGGCATAATGTCTCACTCCGCATTTGATCATTTAAGATCTAGGTCAATAAAAATAGTAGCTTTTTAAGCCCGCGCCACGAATGGCGCTGCACTTTTGCTACTTTCTCTTTTTCGGGGCCAATACCATCATCATCTGGCGACCTTCCATTTTAGGTCGTTGTTCGACAGTGCCGTACTCTTCCAGATCTGTTTCGATCCGTTCGAGTAACTTCATGCCGATCTCCTGATGAGCCATTTCACGGCCGCGGTAACGAATCGTCACCTTAGCCTTGTCCCCGTGCTCAAGGAAACGTATCAGGTTGCGCAGTTTTACCTGATAATCCCCTTCTTCCGTCCCTGGTCGTAACTTCATTTCTTTAACTTGGGTCTGCTTTTGTTTCTTCTTCTGGGCAGCCTTTTGTTTCTTCTCTTCAAATACCTTCTTGCCGTAATCCATGATTTTACACACGATGGGATCACTATCAGCTATTTGAACCAAATCTAAGGTTGCAGCCTCTGCTTGTGCGAGTGCTTCGGAAAAGGGAACAACTCCAACCTGCTCGCCTTCGGCGTTGATCAGGCGTACCTCTGTTGCTTCTATGTTGTCGTTTATTAGCGCTTTCTTCGCTTTTCCGCTTTGGTTATTTCGTTTAATGTCTCATTCTCCACATTAAAAATGCGAATATGAAAGCCAAGCCCCTCTTTATAGAAGCTTAGTCATTCGTATCCACTGTTCGGCCCTTCCTGCTAGCTTCACTGTTCAATAGGTCAAATACCTGATCCAGAGACAAAACGCCCAGATCCTGACCCGTTCGAGTGCGGACGGCCACGGTGTTGTTTTCCATCTCTTTGTCACCAACGACCAACAGAAATGGAATCTTACTAATTGTGTGCTCGCGAATTTTAAAGCCGATCTTCTCGTTTCTCAAGTCTAGATGTGCTCTATAACCCTTATCTTCGATCATTTCTTGCACTTTTTTGCAATAATCGGCCTGTCGATCAGTAATATTCATGATGGCGAGCTGTTCCGGTGCCAACCAAAATGGAAAAGCGCCTTCGTACTGTTCGATCAAAATACCGATAAATCGCTCAAAAGAACCTAAAACGGCCCGATGCAACATCACCGGAACTTGTCGGCTTTGGTCGTCACTCACGTACTGTGCTCCCAAACGCCCCGGCATCGAAAAATCGACCTGAATGGTACCGCACTGCCATACCCGGCCGATGCAGTCTTTCAAGGAAAACTCGATCTTGGGTCCGTAAAACGCACCCTCACCTGGTAACAGGTCCCACTTCAACTGCTTTGCATCGAGCGCTTCTGCAAGTGCAGCTTCCGCTTTGTCCCAAACTTCGTCGGAACCAACACGCTGATCTGGCCGAGTAGAAAGTTTGTAGAGGATCTCACTAAATCCGAAGTCTTCGTAAACCTCATGCAACATGTCGATAAAGGCCGAGACTTCGGATTGAATTTGGTCATCGGTGCAGAAGATATGCGCGTCATCCTGCACAAACCCGCGCACCCGCATGATACCGTGCAAAGCACCAGAGGCTTCATTACGATGGCAAGAGCCAAACTCCGCCAGACGTAAAGGCAATTCTTTATAGCTCTTCAAGCCCTGATTAAACACCTGCACGTGACAAGGGCAGTTCATTGGTTTGATTGCAAAGTCACTATTCTCGGAATGCGTAGTGAACATCTGCTCACTGAACTTATCCCAGTGACCGGACTTTTCCCACAAACTCCTGTCCACCACCTGAGGTGTTTTGATTTCTTGATAACCATATTGACGCTGCTTCTTACGCATGTAGCTTTCGATCTGCTGATAAATACGCCAGCCTTTATCATGCCAAAACACCATTCCCGGCGCTTCATCCTGCATATGGAATAAATCGAGCTTCTTGCCAATTTTTCGGTGATCTCGTTTTTCAGCTTCCTGCAATCGATTCAGATAAGCTTTTAACTGTTTCTTGTCCGCCCATGCAGTGCCATAAATACGTTGTAGCTGTTTATTATCCGAGTCCCCGCGCCAATAGGCACCAGACACCCGCATCAACTTAAAGTGGTGGCAAAACTTCATATTGGGCACATGCGGCCCACGACACATGTCGACATATTCTTCGTGATGATACAAGCCCGGCCGTGCTGCTCCATCGATATCGCGGTCCAGAATTTCCAGCTTGTAGGTCTCACCACGCGCCTGAAATGCCTCATAGGCCTGTTGCCACGAAACGTTCTTCTTCACCACCTCATAATCTTTCTTGGCCAACTCGAGCATACGCTGCTCAAGTGCGGCGACATCTTCGTCTGTTAAGCGGTGTTCCAAATCGACATCGTAGTAAAAGCCATTTTCGATAACCGGGCCGATCGCCATTTTAGTATCGGGCCACAACTGTTTGATTGCATGCCCTAGCAGGTGAGCACACGAGTGACGAATAATTTCGACACCTTCTTCATCGCGTGCTGTCACAATACTCAAACTGGCGTCATTCGCAATAACCTCACAGGCATCGACCAACTCCCCATCAACCTTGCCCGCAATCGTGGCTTTAGCCAGACCTGGACCAATGTCCATCGCCACGTCGGTCACGGTTACCGGCTTATCAAATGTACGTTGACTACCGTCTGGAAGAGTAATTACTGGCATAGGTACCTCGTGGTCAGTGGTGACCCTTACTAAAGGCCACTTGCTTAGGTCATACAAAAGGTAACAGCACAGAGCACCCCAAGCTGTAGATAACCCGGAATAACGACCTTAAAAGTGTTGCTACCAAAAAAATTGGTAGGCACGAGT
>JBFJVR010000429.1:0-2847 GCA_041624095.1 Oleiphilaceae bacterium | reverse complement strand
AGAGGCGCTGATTGCGACAGCAATGGGCTTGTTTGCAGCGATTCCGGCGGTTATTGCTTACAACCGCTACTCATCGAGCGCCGATGCGCTTTACAAAAGCTATGAGACCTTTGCGGATGAATTCTCGAGCATTCTGCATCGCAATATACATAGTGCTGTGCAGGCCGGAGAGTCGAACAGCGCAGCGGCTGCTAGCCAAAAAAGTGCCGCAACGCGTTAGGTTAACCTCCGTACCGTGCAATCAAATTAAGGATAGCGAAGCGTAATATGCCTAGGACAAATCGAAAACCCATGTCTGACATCAATGTTGTTCCGTACATTGATGTTATGTTGGTCTTATTGATTATTTTCATGGTGACTGCACCCATGCTCACTCAGGGCGTAAAGGTTGACTTACCCCAGATAAAGGCGAGCCAGGTAGAGCTGGAGAAAGATAAGGAGCCGGTAATAGTCTCTGTAGATTCAAACGGTGCTTACTATCTCGAAATGAGCGCAGAGTCGAGTAAGCCTATGGAGTTAGCCTCGTTGACTGACAAAATATCAGCGATTCTGGAACAAAGCCCGGGTACCAGCATTTTGATTAGGGGTGATCGGCACGTTGAGTACGGAGTGGTGGTGGCCTTGATCTCCACCTTGCAGGGTGTCGGAGCGGATGGTGTGGGGCTCATTACAGAAGACCCATGAAACCTAGTCGAGCATCATCACAGCCTATCCGTCCATCACTGGTGGCCTCGTTGACACGCGGGAAAAAACATCTCATCGCGAGCTCGGTGCTGCACTTGGCGGTTATTCTTGCTTTGCTTTTTAATTGGAATAGCACCAAGCCCATAGAGCCCTTGCATGTACCAAATCATGTTAAAGCGCGTGTCGTAAGTGCCGAAGAACTCGATTTCCTGAAGCAAAAGAAACTGAATTTGGAGCAGCAAGCGCAAGAGAAAATAAAGCAGCAGCAAGCAGAGAAAGAAAAACGCGCACTAGCCGAGAAGAAAAAAGCACAAGCCAAAGAGGAAGCCCGAAAGATAGCGCTGCTGAAGCAACGGCAGGAGAAAGAAAAGCGCCAAAAGCTTGAGCAAGAGAAAAAAAAGCAGGCCGAAGCGAGAAATAAACAGAAGCAGTTAGAGCAGGAAAAGCAACAGCAGGAACGCTTGGTAAAAGAAAAGCGAGCACGAGAAGCAGAAGAAAAAAGACAACAGCGTGAGGCTGAGTTGGCGGCGCGTCTCGCAGCTATCGAGCAAGAAGAGCGGCAATTAGAACAGACGGAGTGGCTTAGCGAGGTAGAAGCGCAGCGACAGCAAGCAAGGCTCGCTAGGGAGCTTGAAGAAAAAGAGCGTTATATGGCGCTAATTCAGCAGAAAATTGAGAATCGGTGGCATGTTCCGCCAAAAGTTCGCAAACTCAGCGTGGTACTGCGTATCAGGTTGCTGCCAAATGGTGAGTTGGTCGCTGTAGATGTCTCGGAGTCGAGCGGGCACAGCGCATTGGATCAATCAGCTTTGAGTGCGGTTAGGAGTGCAGGGCGTTTACCTGTCCCTGACGACTCGGCGGCTTTCGAAAAATATTTTCGTACTTTCATTATGCGTTTCACGCCACCAGATAGTTAATTGTTTGAGGAAAATATGCTTAGTAGCAGAATAATCGGATATTTGGCCTTGGCACTCTGCCTAACGCCATTGTTGATCGCGAGGACGCAGGCCGAACTGGTCATTGAAATTACTAGAGGGTCTGATTCGGCACTGCCGATCGCGGTCGTGCCATTTTCGGCTAAAACCTTGCGCGCCGTTCCTGAAGATATTGCCCGGGTCGTTGCAAATGACCTGCAACGCAGCGGTGATTTCGATACGCTGCCAACCAGCCGCATGTTGAGTTTGCCCGACAGTTCAGCGGCTGTTCACTATAGAGACTGGCGTTTGCTGGGGCAGAATTACGTGCTGGTGGGGCAGGTCGATTTTGATGAAACGGCTGGCCAGTTTCGCGTTACTTACGAGCTGATGGACGTTCACGGTCAAAAACGCCTGGTTGGTGAAGTGCTGGCAGCAAAGGACGACGGTTTGCGCAAACTGGCTCATCGGATCAGTGACACTGTGTACGAAAAGATTACCGGAGTGAGAGGTGCCTTTTCGACAAAGATTGCCTACATCACGCAGCAGCAGTTGACCAAAAACAAGCAAGAGTACCGCTTGCAAGTCGCGGATGCGGATGGGCAGAACTCCTACACGCTGTTTAAGAGCCACGAGCCAATATTGTCTCCGAGCTGGTCTAATGATGGACAGCACCTCGCGTTCTCGTCATTTCATACGGGGCGGCCTGCCATTTATATTCAGCATGCGAAAACAGGACATCAACGCAAGGTGACCAGTTTTACCGGGTTAAACAGTTCGCCTATGTGGTCTCCGGATGACCGGAAACTGGTCATGACCCTTTCGAAAGACGGGAATGCCGAACTCTATAGTTATGACCTGGCCTCTAATTCTTATGATCGTTTGACGAATCACTATGGCATAGACACTGAAGCAAGCTGGTCACCTGATGGCAGCGAACTAGTGTTTACCAGCGACCGCAGTGGCAAGCCACAAATATATCGCATGTCGCTAAAAGACTTGCAGCCGCGTCGCTTGACCTATGAAGGGCGCTACAATGCCCGGCCACGATTCAGCCGTGACGGAAAGTCGTTATTTTATGTTCATCAGGTAAATGGTGACTTTCATATTGCTGCTATTGATATGCAAAGCGGAGAGAATCGAGTACTCACGTCGACGCCACTCGACGAGTCCCCGAGCTTGTCTCCTAATGGGCGGATGATTATGTATGCCACAAGCCGGAATGGGAGAGGTGTATTAGCGGTCGTTT